>DALYFH010000006.1:20268-39093 GCA_031972135.1 Candidatus Woesebacteria bacterium | reverse complement strand
GAGGCTTAGATTAATCGGAGACATGAGTCGATTTAGCGAAGATATCCAGATAGGGATGAAGCGAGTCATAGCTGAGAGTGAGAAGAATGAAAAGATTTCGGTCACATTTGCCCTAAATTATGGTGGGCGGGATGAAATTAAGCGGGCAGTGCAAAAGGGTGGTGTGGATTTTGAAAACCAACTAGACACAGAAGGCATGCCCGACCCTGATCTGATTATTAGAACGGGTGGAGACTATCGACTATCTGGGTTCTTGATGTGGCAGGCGGCATATAGTGAACTGTATTTTACAGACACCCTTTTTCCTGATTTTACGCCTGAAAAATTTGAGGTAGCGATTGAGGAGTATCAGAAGAGGCAAAGACGGTTCGGGAAATGACCCGGCGTTGGTTGTGTGGTTCGGCTTACAATTTTTTGTTGGTGAGAAATTCAGTCAGGAAAAATTTGCTCCGACCGCTACTGCTTGCTTCACAAATTTTACTTGAACTTCATACTTACACTGCACAAAAAATATGACGCCTTTACCACTACCACCTTTATATACCGTTATCCTACAATGTCGATCTTAAAGATAATCTGGAGAATCTGAGCGATCCAGAAGGCGAGAAAAATAACAGCAAAACCAAAGAGCGCGCTGGTAATGGTTTTTTTACCTTTCTCCTGAGCTTCTTTATCTGCTGCACCGGCTAGCATGGTAAAGCCACCTGATACTAACATGCCAAAGAGGATAATGCCCGCGAGAGTTAGAAGGGTGGGGAGGATAGAGCTCACTATACTACCAAGATTACTGGTATCCACAGACCCACCACCTAGACCAATAGCATTTTCGTAAGCGTCGTAGTCAGCAAAATCTGCCATAAGTTCCTTTAATTAAATCCTGGTAATTGAATGATATCACCTGCGATGATGCGCAGTAGTGTTACTGAGAAGATAATAAAGAGAAGCCCGGTTATAGCACTAGTAAAGAGTTCTTTGCCTTTTTTTACAGCTTCGGCGTTATCTCCACCAGTCATGATCTGGATAGTGGCAATTAGCATGATAACTAATGAGATGGCGCCTGCAGTCCCAGCGAGGAAAGTGAGGAGAGAGACTGTAAAACCCTTAGTATCGACACTTAGACAGCCGAGTGCTGTATCAATAGCCTGTTCACCACAGCTACCGTTTGGGTCTATGGCGCGAGCGAGGCGGGTAGATACTAGAAAGAAGAAACTAGAAAGTAGAGGCACAGAGAACACGTGTGTTAGGATGGAAGTATGATTTCTGCCTGGAAAAAGCTTTTTCATAGCATAGTAATAGTACTGCTTCTTATCCTGACAATTGTATCACACCAGACAGCGCGCGCTGAGAGTCTAGAAGAGATCGAAAAGCAGCTAGCTGACCTATCCAATCAGCTCCAGTTATCACAAGCAGCAACGACTCCCCTCGAAGCTGAGGTGTCCAAGCTGCTTAAGCAGATCGGGACAATACAAGGTCAGATCAAAGACTACGAGAGCAAAATCGAGGACTTAAGTTCTGACATTGAGGAGAGAGAGGTTAAGATTAAGACTCAGTATGTGGTTTTGGGTGCAAAAGTCCGGGATTACTACAAAAAATCTAGATTTTATTCCCCTCTACTGACCCTACTATCTTCCCAAAGTGCGGGGGAGCTCACACGCGAACTCACGTATGCCGAAGCAACAGCGGATGAAGATAAGGAGATGATAGTCTCGATTACGAAAGAGATTATTGCGCTCGAAGACGATAAGAAAAAATTAGAGTCGGACAAGGTGAGGCTGGCTTCCCTCCAAAAAAAGATAGATAGTCAAAAAGCGTTTTTTGAGAAAGAAATAGCTGGAGCTAAGAAGTGGCAACAAGAACTCTCGGGGAAAATAGCGACCTTAACTGCCAAACAACAATCGATCCTTTCGGAGAAATCAGGAACATTCCAAACTACTGTGGGCGATGTGCCACTGGCTGACGATACCGCGTCCAGACCTGATTATAATCCTGGATTTTCACCGGCTTTTGCGGCTTTTTCATTTGGAGCACCTCACTTTAAGGGTATGAGCCAGTACGGAGCGTATGGCCGGGCCAAACAAGGTCAAAATTATGAAACAATTCTTAAGGCTTATTACGGGAATGGTATAGAAATAAAAGATCATAATCCTGACGCGCAAATAGTGGTTGAAGGATATGGGAGCTTTAGTTTGGAGGAATATGCAAAAAGGATTTACGAGATGCCGGGTTCATGGGGAGATGAGGGTGGGATGGAAGCGCTAAAAGCGCAGGCGATAGCCGCACGGAGCTATGCTCTGGCTCGCGGAGGAACAATATGTGCTACCGAAGCCTGTCAGGTATTTAAACCCAGCCCTAAGGGTGGGAGATGGGAAGAGGCGGTAAATGCAACGAGAGGCAAAGTGGTATACGCAAATGGTAGCCCTTTTTCGACATGGTACGCATCCACGTCTGGGGGATATCAACTTAGCTACTCGGCTAACGGACACTCAACTCCAGGATTTTGGGATACCCCATCTGGGCAAGCTGGCTGGACTGGCCAAGCTTATGAAAAGGTCGCAGGCTCTCCTTGGTTTTACAAAGCTTGGTACAAGACTAGGTCAGGGGATGCGTGTGGTAGGAGTCATCCATGGCTAAATTCTGAAGAAATGGCAGATATCTTAAACTCTTGGGTAGTTCTGTTTAATGGTGGAGGGGACGCTGGTAGGGTTACTCCCGAATCATCTTGTTGGGGAGGGAATCCATATAACAGATCCGAACTCAGAGACATAGGAGGCTTTAGTAGTGTAAGCGGGGTGAGTGTCACATATGGTAATAATGGTATAACTGCCAATCTCACTTTTCAGACTAACAAAGGGAGTACCACTATCGCCGCCGCTGACTTTAAGAAGGCATTCAACCTACGTGCGCCCGGCCGAATATCGATAAAATCGAATCTATTTAATATTGAAAAGAAATGATTGTGATACCATATACATATGCCAGATGTGTACGTAGCACCAAAGCCTGAAGGATCAAAAGTTATGAACAAGCACCCTGAGCGTAAGTCAGTTACTCAGCTAAAGAAGCTAATCGGAGCAGCAGGTGGCGACTCTTTGTTTTCTTCGTATGCATCATTCCCAACCCACATCTGTTTTCAGACTCAAGAAGACGATGAGGCAATAGTACTCTTTATGCGACAGCACTTTTTGGTGAATACACCATGGATAGTTCTTTCTATATTCATGCTTACTCTCCCATCTGTTTTTGCTTTCTTTCCTCCTTATGCAGCACTTTCAACTAGTTTTCAATTTGTAGTTTCACTAGGTTGGTATTTGTTTGTATCGGGCTATACCTTAGCCAAATTAATGGGGTGGTTTTTTAATATCTATATAGTGACAGACGAGCGGATCGTAGACGTTGATTTTAAGAACATATTCTTTAGAAAAGTATCGACCGCTAAGATCGAAGAAATCCAAGATATCAATGTAGTGTCATCGGGGTCATTTCAAACATTCTTTGGATATGGGAGCGTGTTTATACAGACTTCTGCCGAAGTTCCCGAATTTGAGTTTGTCGCAATCCCTCACCCTGATCGGGTAGGAAAGATTCTTAATCAACTAATTGATCATGAAGAACAGGAAAAGATAGAGGGGAGGGTTAAATAGTATGGATCCACTAGTATTTATGGACAGTCTTAATCTAATGACACTGGTTAAGTTTTTGATTGTCACTCTGCTTACTGTATATACAGTGTTTGCGCTACTGATGATGCGACAGATTACAGCTATGACTAAAGCAGTCCAGATGCAGGATGACTATATTATTCGGGGACTGGGAGCTCTACATTTTGGATTTGCTGTGGTTGTGTGGATACTCTCGTGGCTCCCATCGGTTTAAGATTTGAATACAATGATAACTATAAATGCCCATAGTTTGGTAGGTAGTCCCACTAAGAATTGTTGGTCACAGGCACAAAGTTTGAGTATTTCGGAGATCTCGGTTTCGTTCGTCTTGACGCTCAAAATTAAGGGCGAGGAGGGTGTGGTCGACCTTTCCTCGATTGGTGGTGCAATATTTGAAAAATTTCATGAATACGGAACTGTTGCCCACACGCCACTAGAATGGAGTGATTTTGTGGAGTCCGAACTCACAGGAATAGCTTCTGGGGTAGATAGCTCAGCCATAATCTCGTGTGTATATGGAGAAAATGTTTGGATCTTTGGTAAAGGCGAAACTAGCGCATTGCTTTATCGAAATGACAAGTTTGTAAAACTAGTGAGTGATGATAATTGGAGCCAAGGAATAACAGGCAAAATGATGAACAATGATACCTTAATACTCGGAACCAAAATGGGTATAGATGCATGTACAGGCGGCGATGTAAGAGAGTCGTTTAAAACTGGTTTGGATAATTATGTAGAGACTCTAGCGCCGCTCATCCATCAAAAATCAGGCCAAGCGGAAATAGCTCTATCACTACAAGGATTCTTGAGTACAGATGAGGTCGCTACCACACCCGCGAGCGATCAGGTTAAAGAAAATTTTCCGGAGATAGTAGTGAGGAGAATGCGAGAGGAGCCGAGACGATTTAACTTAGTTGTTGGCTCTATTGTGAGCATAGGGTTAATAATCCTAGTTATTACTGGGGCAATGGTTAGAATCGAAAAAATAGCTAAGAGTGAATACGAAGAGACAATAGGTCGGTCAACCGTGATGATAACCGAAGCCGAGAGTGTGGCTCAGAGCAATCCGGAGCGAGCCAAGATCCTACTCTCGCAGAGCATAGAGCTATTGGAGATTTATCTAGCAACTGAACCAAAAGCCAACTATCAAAAAGAGGCTGTCCTCGCCCTAGAAAATATCAAAAGCAAAGAACAGGAGATCCTTAGGGTCCGTGGGACTAGTCTCGAATCAACTCTCGAGCTATCAATAATATCTGAAGGACTAAGAGCAGAAACTCTCGTTGATGACACTCTCGGATCAATGTATTTTTGGGACGATAGTAGCCGAAGTATTGTCGGCATCTCGACAAAAGATCTCTCAAAAGTTAGTTTTAACGTCGAGAACGAGCGATTTGTTAGGCCTTTTACTGTGAGCGACAAAAAGTATGTGGGTATAACGAGTGGTGGGGTGTGGAGCGGGAGTAGCGATGAGCAAAAGATAGTGATCCCAACTGATGAAGAATGGGGTGAAATAAGCCAAATTGCGACATTTGGGAATAACATCTACCTATTAGACAGAGGGCAAGGTGAGATCTGGAAGTATGCGGCAACAGATGCAGGTTATGGTGAGCGGAAACGCTGGTTTGGGGCTGGTATCGTATTGGACCTGTCAAAAGTCGTGGACTGGGTAGTAGACGGGGATATCTGGCTACTGACGAGCAGCGGTAAACTAGAGAAGTACTCTCGAGGAGCACCTGCTAGTTTTGCGCTAACAGGATTTCCTAGTAACAGTGACACGGGTGGGTTTTTGGATCCTATTGCCGTCACCATAGTTGATGAAAAAGTATATGTACTCGAGCGAGGTGCCAAGAGGGTGGTATCACTAGACATGAGTGGACAGTATCTGGAACAGTATGTGTCAGAGGATTTTGGGAGAGCGAGTGACTTGATGGTGTACGGAGGGAAGGGGTATGTGCTCGTGGATAATGTGGTTAAAGAGTGGGGGTTGTAAGGAATTGCTCGATTAAAGCTCATCGCATTCCACCAGAAAAAGCGGTCTATCTGCGACTGGTGTCGCAGCGACCTCGAGCTCGGGCTACCCGCCCTGCGCAAAATTTTTCTTTGTGAAATTGCGATTCGCTTAGTCTCTCGCGTACTTGAGTTACAATATACTCATGATTATTAATAAGTTGGCCAGACGAGAATATGACATTACTGACACTTGGGTGGCAGGGGTGGTCCTCACGGGTGCGGAAGTAAAGAGCTTGAGAGGGGAGCGTGGGAGTGTGAGAGAGGCATATGTGAAGCTAATTGGTGGAGAGTTATTTTTGGTTGGGGCTGATATCCCGATGTATGGACACTACTCTGGACAGACATATGATGCCAAGAGGTCGCGCAAGCTACTGTTAAAAGCACATGAGATCGGAAAAATAGTGCAAAAAATCGAAGGTAAAAACCTGACATTGGTCCCGATGCGTTTGTTTTTTAAGGGTAGATGGGCCAAGTGCGAGATAGGGCTGGGTAAAGGTAAGAAAGAATGGGAGAAGAGAGCAGATATTAAGAAGAGGGATGTAGAGCGCGAGATGGCAAAAGCACTTAAGAACTAAATCAAGTGTTTATTTCGAAATGCAAACCCAGAGTGTGATTTAAGATACTTCTCAAAGTCTAACGCAAGTTTTTTTGACGCGAAGGCTGAGTAGTAGGCTAATTTAATTGGGCGCAATTTCCGAGTTTGTGGGACATTGCCAATTTGATGGTCTTTGAGTCTAGTCTTGAGATCAGATGAAAACCCTGTGTAGTATGATTTGTCTGCAAGCTGAAGAATGTATGAGTAGTACATTGTTGAAATTGTCCCACTTCGTCGATGACTTCGCTAGGGACACACTTCTAGTGGTAGATCGTAACGTGTTCCTATGAATAGTTTTGCATGTGGCCGTGCCACTGCGTAGCTCCAGAGGAGCGAAGTGTGGAGACGGAGGGCAGTGAGCCCTCGTCCGGAGCGAGTTTTTAACACCATCTACATACATAGATAAATTTATTTTTTAACCTCTCAACTATTAGGTAATTATCAGACCAAGATAGTCTCGAGGGTAGTCGTTTATATGGCCACGCCTGACTGGGGCGGGGTTACGGCTCATGTTTGTTTCCACCTACACCATTGCCATGAGCGACTCGGATGTAAATGCTTTTAGACCCAAGCGGAATTAACGCGAGGAGTTAAAAGACTGGCTACGTATTCTGCAGCGCTGTTTAGGCGAGCATAACCGTTAGCTAGTGTCTGTGCAATTTTGTTGACAGATATTTTTTGACGCTGTTTTACGACTTCTCTCGTCAAAGTCGGTATGCAGATGTTAAAGAACTGTCGCCTCGTCAAAGCAAGACGTCCCCAATAGGCTGTATTATAGCATAGTATGGCAATATTAGACTGGATATATCCGAAAAAATGCCTGGAGTGTGGTGAGATAGGTAGGTATGTATGTCCGCGGTGCCAGGGCGGGATCCAGTGGAAGGGTGAGAGTCTAAAATACACTGGGGTAGTGAGGAAGATAATTAAAGAAATAAAGTACCGAGGTAGCTATGACCTAGTGCATGAACTGGTAGAGTTGTGGGCGCCTAGGAGGCCTGCAGGAGACGTGTTGGTGACTAGTGTGCCTATGTGGGCTGGCAAGAAGCGAGTTAGAGGATATAACCAGGCAGAACTAATCGCTAGGGAGGTCGCTCGGATATGGGGGGTAGACTATCAGGAGCTATTAGTCAGAAACAGAGACACCAAACCGATGTATGGACTAGATAAAAGTGCTCGAATAGAGAATATTAAAGATGCGTTTACTGTTAAATCTCAAATATTAACAAATAATAATACGATTGTTTTGATTGATGATGTTTGGACTAGTGGAGCAACACTACTAGAGTGCGCCAGGGTTCTAAAGAAGAGTGGGATAAAAAAGATAATTCTACTAGCGCTCGCTAGTTAATTATTCTTGAGTCTCTGGCATCGTGGCGCCGTATTTTTTGGCCATTTCCTCGATCGCCTTCATGTCGTATTCACCGGCCGCATTGGGAGAGGGGATGGCCTTGGTCATTTCAGAGAGATCGGTGAATTTGACTGATTGAGGTGGGACAAAGTCGGCATCGGTCGCAGCTGATTTTTCGCAGTTGATTGTGTATCCGTCGTTCTCTAGGCTATCAAACCCAGATTGGGAGTTAAAGTCAGGTGTTTCTGGGTTATTGTTTGTGTACTCATTGGCTTGCTCTTCCATTTTTTTGGCCTCTTCTTCGGTTGGAATTGCCATTTTGGTGCCCATGTCCTTGCCGTCTTCCCACATATATAGATACTTTTCGTCGTTAACCATATACGAAGTCATTTTGGTGGACTCGACCATTGTCGCCATGGTGGCTTTCATCTTTTTGCCGAGGATTAGGTACTCTGTTTTTTCTTCTCCTTTGGTCATGGTGCAGAGTGTTGGTTTGCCAGAAGCGATAGCGGCAGCCCACTCTGTAGCCTCTTTGACCTGCGTAATACTAGACTGTGGCGCATCATCTTTTTTGTTGTTCATGTAAAAATATCCACCAACGGCGAGTAGGATTACGAGAAGTACGAGAGGGAGCGATTTTTTCATTTTATGCCTTTCTTTAAACATTAAGTTTATAGACAATGAGGACTGTGAGCATGGTTAGGATGCCACCCCAGAACATGTCGGCGAGGGCGAGACTCCAGGTATAGCCGCGCATAACTGCGAGGTTGGTTAGATCATAGGTGGCATAGGCAGTAAAGCCAAAGAGGAACGATTGGGTTAGGAGAGTGTTGAGTGGGAGCTTGGAGGAAATGGCTGGGATTACGAGGAGGTAGAGTAGGGTGGAGAGGTAGATTAGGTAAAAGAGGCCGGCAGCCAGGAGATTGGGAGTTGCGCTCATGAGGTGAGGAACGACTTTTTTCATCCAGGGTGAGGCTACCTGGGTGATCCAGATACTGTCGATAGCGAGGAAAGCAACGAGAGATTGGAGTAACAGCTTGATAAACATTAAGGATACTATAGCAAATTCTAGATTATTCTGATAATCGGGGTGAGTAGGGTCGAGACATATTTTATGTGATATCATTGCCTGATGAGAGACAATAATGACAGCAAAATAGCACTACTATGTACTGCAAAGAGAAATGAGGCGATAGAAGCGATAATAGCTTTTTATAATCGTGAGCGAGATGAGGAAATAGGGGTCATTGCGGCTGAAGAGATACTAGACCTAGTTGTTGATTTGGTTGGTAAGGATATTTTTAACAAAGGAGTTGATGAGACAGTTACCCTGGTACAAGATAGGCTAGTGGGAACCTGGGTTGATGTTGAGGCGGTGCTAAAGAAGACTTAATTATAGGTAATGGGTATTTTTCTCAGATTCGGCAGGGATCATGATATTGAGAAATATCAGTTCGGATTTTGAGTCATTGACGCCTTCATGAACTTGTCCTTTTTTCCGAATATATAGCTTATGGTTTTTATGGGTCCTAGTGTTACCACGGAACACATATTCTATCTCAGTCGCATCATGATAATGACGTTTTTCTATCCCTCCAGGCCTCATAAAGTAAACATAAATTGAAAGAGGTTTGATGTCTATGATTTTGAGTGTTTTGCGGTATGGGGAGGTCGTCATAGTTTGTGGGGAACTATTTACGATGTTATAACCTATTTTCAGTTGGTGAATTTTAGAGTTGAGGTGATTTGATCAAATAATCCTTGATACGATTTGTTGCCTAGTTGCATGACGAGAACTTTTTTGTCCAGTTGAACTAGTGTGTAGCTGATGAATTGACCTTCTCCTGGGCCTGGTCCAGCCATCACTCCAGTAAGAATAATTCCTTGTTTGTCGTCAAAAGTTATATTGTTTGTTATAACTGAACTACTCTCGAAACTTTTGATGAAATGGCTCTTTGTTTCATTGAGAGTAGTAAAGTTATTACCATCTTGGTTTTGAGTCATGTTTACACTAATTTGAAATGGAACAAATCCAGCCTCACTTGTGTTTGATTTTTTACCAACAATAATATTGAATTGGTCACCTGATGTAGGAGAGACTGTGACTTTCCAGTCAAGAGGATACTTAAAAGTAAAACCATATTTCTGATTAGTGTAAGTTTGCCAATTAGACATCTCATTAGAAATTGGACTAACTGTTGGTTCTAGCATGGGCGTTGGGTTGGCGGTCATAGTTTGAGGAGCTGGAGATGGTATAGATACAAGCTCTTTCTCTTTCATAGTTTTAACTTGAAGATAGAAGTAGACCGTTCCAGATAGAAAAAGGAGCGAGAGGAGAGATAAGATAATTACAGGTAGGTTAGATGTTTTTGGTGAAATCGGGGAGGGATCTACTGGTGCCACTGGAGTAGTGGTGACTGGTTGTGTTGGCTGTGTTTGTTCGTTTTCCATGTGTTAACTATCTCAAATGAGGAGGAATATAGCAAGGAAATGTATAAATCTTTTATAAGTTACCCAAGTCCTTTTATAATTTGTTTATAAACTGCGGAGACGGTGAGATTTGAACTCACGCGTGTCTTGCGACACAAGAGGTTAGCAACCTCTCGCAATGGGCCACTATGCGACGTCTCCAGTGGGTAGATTATATCAGTGAAATGAAGTTGTTGTGCGGTATCCCAGACTACTTTGTGTCTGGATAGTCTCCCATACATACTGTCTGGAGGCATTTCTCGGGCATTGCATGCTCGATGTGCACACTTCTTTGGTGCTTCGCACTTGATGTGCGGAAGGGGAGGGATTCGAACCCTCGGTAGGTTTTAGCCTACGGGAGTTTAGTAAACTCCTGCACTCGGCCACTATGCGACCCTTCCTCTGGTCATTATTTTAACACGTGAGATAATGACCTTCATGCAGACAACCAAAATAGGTAAATATACGGTGTGGTACGAGAACTCAGAAGAGTTTAACGAGCTTAAGCGCGAGGTCTGGAGTCACCATGCCTACTATTTGGAAGACTTAGAAGAGGTGAATAGAGTAGTGGACCTTGGGGCTCACATAGGACTTGCAACACTTTACTTTGCGCAGATTTACCCGACTGCTGAGATTGTGTCGTATGAACCAGATCCAGAAAATTACTCATTACTAGTAAAAAATGTTGCTGAGAACGGGCTAAACAATCGTGTTAAATGTATTAACGCAGCTGTGGCACCCAAATCGGGCACACTAAAATTACAAGCTCCGATCTATCTGGATGAGTGGAGGAGTGGGGTTGGGATAATACCAAAAGGATGGCGTAGCGTACTACACACCAAAGAAATGGAGGTAGAGGCTGTTGGGATAGGCGAGATATTAGACGTGGGAGCTGACCTAATCAAGATGGATATTGAGGGAATGGAATACGAGGTGGTAACCCACGGGAGATGGGATAGAGTAACTAGCTTGGTAATGGAAGTTCACCCAAGAGATGGAAAGCGAATAGGAGAGATAGAGAAGTACCTGATTGATCAAGGATTTAAACTGGAGAAGAGGAGTGATGTGAGTAAGTATGGAGTGGGTCTGTGCACGATCATCGCACATAGAGTATAAATAGAGTTGATGGAGAACTTGTTTCAGCGGATATCTACAAAAGTGGCAGTATGGATGGGGAGTGCAGGTGCATTTGTTTGGTCGATGATGCTGGTTGCTGTGTGGGCAATAACTGGCCCATGGTTTAACTATTCTGATTCCTGGCAGTTAGTAATCAATACTGGAACGACTGTAGCGACATTTCTCATGGTATTTTTGATCCAAAATACTCAAAACAGAGATGCTAAAGCTATACACATTAAACTGGACGAGCTGATTAAGGCAGAGGGTAAAGCACGTAATGGAGTAGTGTCTGCTGAGGAGCTGTCTGAGAAGGAGCTAGATCACCTACTGGCTGAGTTTCATGATATTCATGCAAAATACGAAAGAGAGATAACCAAGAAAGGAGGTAAACCAATTAAAGTTAGTTATAGCGAATAACCTGAAATGGAGGATTGTTGAATGAGATTATCATTTTTGTTTGATCGCGTAGAGAGTGTCGGAGATATTAAGATTAAAATTGCCCGTAAGATCGCCCAATTAGATAAGTATTTGAAACATGTTTCTTCGGACTTACGAGCCGGGGTAATTAAGCTGTCCAAAGGTGAGAGGTGGGGGTACAAAGTAAAGGTAGATCTAAAAATACCAGGTAAAGATGTGATTGCTGAGTCGCAGGACACAGACCTACTTAGTGCAGTAGATGGCGTGGTTGCAAAGCTAAAGCGTGGCCTACAAAAAAGAACTAAGACGAGAGATCATTGACGTCGCAGCTTTGCTAATTGGCTACTTAGATAGAACGTCGTTAGGACTAAAATAATCGCCGAGAGTTGGAATGGCGCATTTTTGCCGATTACAAAATATAGTTCACCAGCCATGGCTGGTCCAATAATACGTCCCAGAGAACTGGCTGATTGTAAAACTCCGAGAGTCTCTCCGTACTCACTCGGCTCAATGTTTTCGGTAGCGAGAGCATTTAGTGTAGGGTTGGCGAGACTATTTCCGAGAACTATAAAAAAGTTAGCAAGGAGGTGCAAGGGTAGCGCTCTAGTCAGAGATAAAAATAAAAAGCCGAGTGCCAAGAGAGGTAGGGAGATTATAAGCAACTTTTTTTCACCAAAGTAGGATATGAGGCGATGTAATAACTGAGTTTGGATAATAATGGAGAGGATGCCAATGTAGGCAAAAATAGACCCAACTTGTGATGGGCCCCAGTTAAAAGTGTCTTGTGCCCAGATAGCATATGTGCCTTGCATGCCAGCGAATCCGAGAGAGATTAAGAAAGAGACAGTGATTAAAAGACCAATAGGCTGCTTGCTGAGGAGTTGGCGAAATTTTTCCCAAGTGAGTTTGGTGCTTGGTGAGCGAGTCGAGACTTTTAGATTAACGGTTTCTTTAAGGAAGAAGATGGTCATAAGAGTAGTTAGAGTGCCAATTAAGGCAGCGACGAGAGCTGGAATAGCAAATCCAAAGCGAGATAGGTAGCCACCGGTTGCGGGGCCCAACATGAACCCTAGTCCAAAAGCAGCACCTAGTAGTCCCATTCCCTTTGCCCGAGTTTTTTTATCCGTAATGTCAGCCATGTAAGCCTGAGCGATGCTGATATTCCCACCAGTAATACCATCAATGATGCGAGATAAAAAGAGGAGTGGGAGAGAGTTGGCGGTAGCTAGGAGTAAGTATCCCAACACTGATCCGATTTGGGAGATTATAAGTATTTTTTTACGTCCATAGCGATCAGATAATCTCCCGAGTATTGGTCCGGCAATAAACTGGAAGAGGGAATAAGTGGCTGACAAAACACCGATTACCAAGGGGTTTGCAGCATAACTCTCGGCGATATAAGGGAGTAGGGGTAGGATTAAGCCGAATCCCAGCAGATCAATAAAGACTATTAAGAAAATTGTAATTAACTTTGAGTTGTTGTTACTTTGCATACAGAGGGATTATACTCGTAGTATGAGCTGGCAACAGATTTATTTTTGGAGTAAAAAAATTCATAGACTAGCGATGTGGTTTTCGATAGTTTTTGGCGTACCACTAGCTCTTAGTGGAGTAATGATCCACAAACTAATGGAAGGTGAATTTTTCTTGATCCCATTTGATGAGTCAACGGTCAGATTTGTACACAACAAAGTGAGTAACCCATTTGCACTGACACTAGCTGTGATGATGGTGACAGGATTTTTGATGTGGCTAGTCCCTAAGATAATGAGTGCGAGAGCCAAACGATGAGCAAAACTACCCGATTAGAACAACTCCTACTCCCTAACGGCAAAATTGCGATAGCTGCCTTGGATCACAGAGGATCACTGAAAGAAAATCTACATCCCGAAAACCCTGAAATCACTAGTGATGCAGAGATACTGGAGTGGAAGAAGCGGATGATTGCTTTATACAAAGATAGAGTTTCAGGACTGTTGGTAGACCCGATTTATGGGGAAAAACTGATTGATACATCACTTACACCTGGTTGGATGATGTCGATGGAGAAGACTGGATATCGAGGAGGCAAAGAAGCGAGGGTTACTGAGATACTAGACGGATGGAGTGTAAAACAAGCCAAAGAGATGGGAGCGTGTTCGGTAAAACTGCTTTTATTTTATGATCCCGACAACATAGAGTTAGCAAAAAAACAAAAAGAAATAGCGCTCAAACTCTCAGAGGAGTGCGAGCGAGAAGGAATGGTGTATCTACTGGAACCACTTAGTTACTTAGTTGAGGGTAGTCGCGAGGACGAAGTCTTGAGGATCGTACAAGATCTCGCTGACATCCCGGTAGACATCTATAAATCCGAGTATCCTGGGACTAGAAGAGCATGTGAGGAGATAAGTCGTTTGATCAAAGCGCCGTGGGTACTACTCTCAGCTGGGATGGAGTACTCACAGTATAAACAAGCTCTCGAAATCGCGTGCCAGAGTGGAGCCTCAGGGTTTGCGGTAGGTCGTGCACTGTGGCAAGAGTTTGGACAGTACGAAGGCGCGGATAGGGAGAAATATTTTATGGAGGTCGCCTCACCTAGAATGGATGAACTACTCTCGATCGTTGATCAATATGGGAAAGCAGTCGAGGTATGAAGTTGAGGAGTGTTGAGACTGTAGATGTCAGAAACAAGCGGGTAGTAGTGCGAGTGGACTGGAATATAACACTCGGCAAAGCTTTGCAGATAGTTGATGATACAAGGATTGTTAGGACACTACCTACAATAAAACTTCTTATAAAAAATGGTGCGAGACAAGTGGTGATACTTAGTCATCTCGGTAAAGCAGATGAAAAGAAGAGTATCGAGCCTGTAGCGAGATATGCGAGCCAACTCCTAGATGAAGAAATAAGAGTGTATAAGAGTGTTCCCGATTGTAGGTCGGACATAGAGTCTCGTGTTTTGATGTTAGAAAATGTGAGATTGTGGGAGGGAGAGGATAGTAATGATCCAGATTTTGGAGAGCAGCTTGCATCACTAGGAGAGATTTATGTCAACGAAGCATTTGGCGAGTGTCATAGAGCTAGTGCGAGCATAGTTGGCATTACAGAGCACCTACCGAGCTATGCGGGTATCTGGTTAATCGAAGAAGTGGAGTCGGTGCTAAAAGTTAGGGAGAATCCAGAGCATCCATTTGTGGTTGTGATGGGAGGGGCAAAAGTTGAGGACAAACTACCACTTCTAAAGTTGCTAGCTGAGCGGGCAGATACCATATTGGTCGGAGGGAAGCTGGCCAATGAGCTACAAGCTGAAGGCATAAAGCTAAAAGGTAAAGCGAATCTAGTATTGCCTGTTGAGGGGAGTGATATTTTAGATATTGGAGAGGAGACGAGAAAAATCTTTGCCGAAGAGATTAAAAATGCAAAAACAATTGTATGGAATGGACCAATGGGTAAGGTAGAAGACTCGCAATATCGAGCGGGTACGCAAGCGATATTCGAAGCTATTGTTTCAAACGATGATGCTTATACACTGGTCGGGGGTGGAGATACACTCGCTGCGGTTGGGAGAGATGAGCAGATTGCGAGGATTGATCACGTGAGTACAGGGGGTGGGGCGATGTTGTCTCTACTCGAAAAAGGGAATCTACCTGGCCTGTTGATGCTAGAATCATAACTAATGAAACTACTAGTATTTGATGTCGAGACAAAAAAAGCATTTGATGAAGTAGGTGGTTACTATCCAGAAAAACTGGGGGTTAGTATTATTGGTTCCTACTGGCGAGATGAGAATGGCGAGGAGTATGTGGGGTATAGGGAGGGTAATTTTTCACCATTTTGGAGAAAGCTCGAAACAGCAGATCTTGTAGTTGGCTTTAACATTATTAGTTTTGATTACGAGACACTAAAGCCATATTACACAGGATCATTTAAACAGTTCCCAAGCTTAGACATAATGCTCGAGATGGAGAAACACTTAGGACATAGAGTGTCCTTGGATGCGGTTGCCAAGGAGACACTGGGTGAGCAGAAAAATGGTCACGGACTCGATGCGATACGCTACTACCACGATGGTGACTGGGAATCACTAGAAAAATATTGTTTGCAGGATGTAAAAGTGACAAAAGACATTTATGACTACGGAGTTGCTAATAAAGTGTTGAGATTTAAGAATAAATGGAACAACATAGTTGAAGTGCCAGTCAATTTTGACCGAGGTGGTGAAGAAGTTAAAACAGTGCAGACAACGCTTTTTTAAATTAAAGTTCTTGATTTTTAATTAACTTGGATTATGATAGGTATAGTTTCAGCCGATAGGTTGAACTTGTATTGGTAGGTAAAGGAGAATTGCATATGTCGTCATTTAGATTTCGTAAAAAAACAGAGTATGGACTGATGATGGTTGCCTTACTCGCAAAAGCTGGTGAGGGCAAACTAGTATCTGTTGCGAGCATGCAAGATTACGGGTTGCCTAGATCATTCCTGGTTAAGATCGCGCGCGATTTGATAAAAGCAAAACTAGTCGTAGCCAAAGAAGGTAGGGGTGGTGGATATAGCCTGACACAGGACCCACAAAAGATTACTCTCAAGCATGTAGTCGAAGCGATAGAGGGACAGGTAGCGACAGCGTCATGTCTGGTTCATGGAGCAAAGAAATGTCCACTAGAGGATATGTGTCCTCACCGCAAAGTCATGATCAAACTAACTGAACATCTAGGCTCTGTGTTGTCTGAGTATAAGCTCAGTGATCTAGGTTGAGTATGAATAGCCTATTAGAGGTCACTGGTCTCACGGGTAGTATTAATGGAAAGAAAGTTTTATCAAATATTTCTTTTGGGATAGGCTCTGGATCTCTCCTTGCGGTTGTGGGAGCTAATGGGGGTGGCAAAAGCAGCTTGGCACAAATCCTAATGGGCAATCCAGAATACTTGGTTGAGCAGGGTAGCATAACTTTTGATGGTAGCGACCTAGTAAGCCTTAAGGTAGAAGAGCGAGCAAGACTCGGATTATATGTAGCGTGGCAGAACCCTGTAACTATCCCAGGCGTTACTGTTTTTTCACTATGCAAAGCTGCGTACGAAGCAAATGGTCATACGATTATGAAGCTGGTTGAGTTTAAAAAATTATTAGAAGAACTGGCTGTATCGGTCGGACTGACTGCTGAGCATGTTGCGCGTTTTGTAAACGATGGGTTTAGTGGGGGAGAGAAAAAGAGACTAGAGCTACTACAGCTAATGCTCCTCAAGCCAAAACTAGTAGTCTTAGATGAGATCGACTCGGGACTAGATCAGGACGGACGAGCATTAATAGTAAATATAGTGAATAAGCTCAGAAGTGGTGGCACAGGTTTGATTGTGATTTCCCACTACGATCAGCTAATCAATGAGTTAAAACCAGACAATGTATTGGAGATGGCGAATGGACAACTACAAGCTAGGATTTAAAAGTGAAACTGATAAATATCAATACATTGCACCTCAAGGTTTGTCGAGAGACATAGTAGAAGATATTTCTCGACGAAAAGATGAGCCGCAGTGGATGCTCGACTTAAGACTCGCGGCTCTCGAGCAGTTTGAGAAAATGACCATACCCACATGGGGAGCAGACTTAGGTGGGATAAAGTGGGATGAAATACATTATTACCTTAAGAGTGTAGAGAAACCTTACCAAAGTTGGGAACAGGTGCCAGACGGGGTTAGGAGAGTGTTTGAAGAGATAGGTGTACCAGAAGCGGAGCGCGAGTATCTAGCTGGGGTGGGTGGGCAATACGATAGTGAGGTAATATACCACTCCCTCAAAGCTAGTTTGGCCAAGCTGGGAGTAGTTTTTTTGTCGATGGATGAAGGTTTAAAACAATATCCTGAGATAGTAAGAGAACATTTTGGCAAAACGGTCCCTTATGGTGACAATAAACTTGCTGCACTAAATACAGCTGTGTGGAGCGGAGGTAGTTTTGTTTATATCCCCAAAGGAGTTGTGGTGGACTTACCACTCCAAGCCTATTTTCGAATTAATGCTGAGAATGCGGGTCAGTTTGAACGAACGCTAATTGTGGCAGAAGAGGGCGCGAGTGTTCACTATGTTGAAGGGTGCTCGGCTCCTGCTTATTCTAGCGCCAGCTTGCATGCGGCAGTTGTTGAGGTAGTGGTTAAACCGTCTGCAAAAGTTAGATATACCACAGTGCAGAACTGGTATAAGAACGTCTACAACCTAGTTACTAAACGAGCGATGGTGTCCGAGAGTGCTCGGATGGAGTGGGTAGACTGTAACCTGGGGAGCCGGGTAACTATGAAGTATCCATCTTGTATCCTAGCAGGACCAAATGCACATGGAGAGATGCTCTCGATTGCGGTTGCAGGATCGGGCCAGCAGTTAGATGCAGGCGCCAAGATGATACATCTAGCACCAAATACTACTAGTCGAATTGTGTCAAAGTCGATTAGTCAAAATGGGGGCAGGAGTAGTTACCGTGGCCAGGTTAAGATTACACCTGCCGCAACTGGGTCTAGGAGTAAGGTGATATGTGATGCGTTGATCATGGATGAGCAATCAAGATCTGATACCTATCCCAACAACCAAGTAATGACGGGGGATGCAACGCTCGAACACGAAGCATTTGTATCCAAAATTGGGGCAGAACAACTATTGTATTTGATGGGTAGAGGGCTGAGCGAAGCAGAGGCACAGACGATGATTATTAGAGGATTTTTGGAGCCGGTCGTATCGGAATTGCCGCTTGAGTATGCTGTTGAGTTAAATCGGCTGGTTAAGATGCAGATGGAAGGGAGTGTCGGATGAATATATTCTTCCTCGCTAGATTTCGACGCATTTCACTCAAAAAAGACGACGTTCTGACCTGCTGGTCAGCCGCCTCGAACTCGCGCCAGTCGCGCTGCGTAAACTTTTTTGGATGTGAAACACGTCTGCATCTTATCACTCGGAAAGGTATCCATGAAATCAGTTGTTAAAAGGTTCAGCCAACCAGGGGAGTGGGAAATAGTAATTCCTTTTGATAAAGAGGGGATGGAGCAGGAATGGACGGGAATTGTTGATGCACGAGCATCTGGTGAGTACAACCTAACCGTTATCGCAGAACACCGAGTGGCCAAGACTCGAGGGAGGGTCACGATCCGAGCGGTTTGTGGGGAGAACTCGGTAGTTAAGCTCAAAGGAATAATTAGGATCGAAAAAGATGCTCAAGAAACCGATGATTTTTTGGAGCTTAGGGTCCT
>DALYFH010000006.1:0-20168 GCA_031972135.1 Candidatus Woesebacteria bacterium | reverse complement strand
CATGTTTGATCCTAAAGCTGTAAAAAAAGACTTCCCGATACTGAGTAGAATCATTAATGGCAAGCCTCTCGTATATCTAGACTCGGGGGCAACATCACAAAAGCCCAAAGTAGTATTGGACTCAGAGCGGGATTATTATGAGCAACACAACTCTAATGTCCATCGTGGGGCGCACACACTGGGGGATGAAGCGACATCACTCCTCGCTTCATCGAGAGCAAAAGTTGCAGCATTTATTGGAGCTGAGGAGACAGAGACGATTTTTGTAAGAAATACAACAGAGGCAATTAACTTAGTTGCTTATGGCTGGGGATTAGATAATCTGGGTCCTGGGGATACGATTTTGACTACAGAGATGGAGCATCATGCTAACTTAGTGCCTTGGCAACAAGTGGCAAAGAGAACTGGGGCGAAGGTACAGCACATCAAGATTACACAGTCAGGAACACTAGACCTAGATGACTATAAACAAAAACTCTCTCTAAAACCCAAACTAGTGGCACTAGTGCATGTATCTAATGCACTTGGAACGGTGAACCCAGTTAAAGAAATGACCAAAGCTGCGCACAAAGTGGGTGCGCTCGTTCTGATAGATGGAGCGCAGGCTGTCCCTCATATGAAGATAAATGTTACTGATATCGGCTGTGATTTTTATGCTTTTTCGGGGCATAAAATGCTCGGGCCAATGGGAATAGGTGTCCTGTGGGGCAAGAAAAAAATACTTAAAGTAATGTTACCATTTTTGACTGGTGGTGGAATGATTAACGAAGTGTATCCAGACCACTCAACGTGGGCGGAGCTACCTGACAAATTTGAGGCGGGAACGCCCAATGTGGCGGGTGCAGTTGGTCTCGCTACTGCGATCGAGTATCTAAACGGACTGGGGATGGATGAGGTTAGAGAGCATGATAAAGCGATGGTTGCATATGCAATCCAAAAACTCCGAGTGGTAGAGAATGTGAGATTATTAGGCTCAAGAGAGAGTGAGATGAGGAGTGGGAGTGTTTCTTTTGAATATATGGGAGTTCATGCTCATGATGTAGCTACTATCCTAGATTCGGAGGGGATAGCTGTTAGATCTGGTCATCACTGTACCATGGTGTTACACAAGGCACTAGGGATAGCGGCATCAGTTAGAGCTAGTTTTAATGTTTATACCACTGTAGATGATATAGATGCTTTGGTTAGAGCTCTAGGTAAAGTCAAAAAAGTATTTGGGAAGTAATCATGGATCTGTATAAAGAAGAGGTAATGGACCATTATGAGCACCCGCGAAATCAGGGGTCCTTCGATGATACTCAGGATAAAGAGATTATTGAAGGGAGGGACAGTAATGCCTCATGCGGTGATATGGTCCAGTTTCAATTAAGAGTTCAGGATGGGGTAGTAGTAGAGGTAAAGTGGAAGGGGATCGGGTGTGCCATTACAACTGCCGCGGCTAGCAAACTATCGGAATGGGTATTGGATAAGAAGGTTATTGAAATTAAAAAAATGGATGAGGAGCAGTTAATAAAAGAAGCGATAGGTTTTGAAGTTAATCCAGGCAGAATTAAGTGTTTGACTCTACCAGTGCGGGTGGTTATGAAGCTTTTGGGAAATTGAGGTTGGGTAGGCGATCGAGAGTAGTGGGATCAATAAAGTCTTTGCGTAGATATTGGTAGTATGCAGCCACGCCGATCATGGCGGCGTTGTCAGTAATTAGTTTTTTGTTGTACGCGTAGTAGACAGGGAGAGCATATTCTTTTGCGAGATTTCTAGTAGTAGTCCTTAGCTCGGTATTACTAACTACGCCACCTCCGAGAAGGAGCATATGTGGGGAGTATGTGTCTATAGCCCTGCGGAGTCGCTTCATTAAATGTTTAAAGACTGCTGACTGAAAACTAGCGGCAAAATCCTGGATAAACTCTTTAGTTAATTCTGGCTTTTCTCGTTCAAGATATTGCCGGGCAGCGGTTTTGAGACCAGAAAAACTGAAGTTGAGGTCGGGACGAGTAGTCATGGGCTCAGGGAGATGGATTTTTGGTGTTCCTGATTTTGCCATCTCGGCGAGGATGGGACCACCTGGGTAACCGAGCAAGAGCATGCGGGCGACTTTGTCATAGGCTTCGCCTGCGGCATCATCTAGTGTGACGCCCAGGAGTTGATAATCGCCAA
Source organism: Candidatus Woesebacteria bacterium (assembly GCA_031972135.1). Classification (GTDB taxonomy): domain Bacteria; phylum Patescibacteriota; class Microgenomatia; order UBA1400; family UBA12108; genus GWF. Next base: position 18,014 of record DALYFH010000006.1, on the reverse strand, counting down.
TAGCTCTCATGAGTACCAGCTCTGTGTGTCCGCCTGAGATGAGAAAGCCTAGAGCTGGATAAAGAGGGTTGGCTAGACCCTTGGTGCCATTTTTGGTCTGGGCATAACTGCTTAGGAGATGACCCTCCATATGGTTAACCCCTATTAGGGGAAGGGAGAGTTTTTCTGCTAGTACTTTGGCGTAAGCAATACCTTGCTCGAGAGAAGGGGCGAGACCGGGGCCACGGGTCACAGCAATTGCGTTTATCTTTGGGTATCCTGCTTTTTTTAAGGCTAGCGTGACTACTTTGGGCAACCACTCCTGATGCAAACGCTTGGCGATATCGGGGACAGTGCCTCCCCAATCTGCATGATAGCTAGTTTGGGAGGAGACCACATTGCTAATCACCCTAAGTCCGCTTGTCACGGCGGCACATGTGTCGTCGAGGCTGGTTTCGATGCTGAGGATGGTTGGATCTGACATAGTTGGTATTATACCTGGTATTAACATACTGTTTTCTATTTTTTACTAGTGAGAATCTCGGTTCAGACAAACAATAAGTCGCTCATAGAGCGCTTCGCGGTATTCGCTTTATTATTATTTGTTTGATTACTCGTACTTACACTGCGTAAAAACTGAAAAACAGTATGTTAGGATATGTTTATGAGTGATTGTATTTTTTGCCCCACTTCGCTAAAGCTACGAAGGGGCACGGCAAGATCGCGGAGGTGGAAGTGAATAAATGTCTTTTCTGTGAAATAGTTGCTGGAAACATCCCTTGCTACAAAATATATGAAGACGAGAATTATCTAGTATTTTTTGATATTTTTCCTAAGACCACCGCCCAGATTTTGGTGATACCAAAAAAGCACACTGAGTGGGTGTGGGACGTGCCTGAGCTAGGTGAGTATTATGAGGTCGCGGGCAAGATAGCGAGACATATTAGAGAGATTGATAATGGAGCCCCTGTCAGGCAAATGGTTTTTGGATTTCAAGTTCCTCATGCACATATCCAATTAAGACCTGGTAGAAATGATGATCGTGATGGATCACAAGCGAGTACCGAGGAGCTGGAAGCGTGGAGAGCTAAATACTCAATGCTTTAAGTCCATTCTGGATGAGAAGTGGTGTAGGTAATAGAGCGGGTAGAGACATCTTTTTCTTTTATTTCGATGTAAACTATTAAACAGTGATCTTTGTATTCTTTGAGTAGGTCATTTGCTTTGGCTGCCCACTCCATAGAAACTATATTACCTGGTCTGAGGAGACTAGATAAATGAAGTGTGGATTCTAATTCACTCGGATCGGGTAAGCGCCAAGTATCGAGATGGTAGAACACTCCCTGATATTTGGGAGTAGTGTACGGGTATTCGTGCAATAGAGTATAGGTAGGAGAGGAGACATTGTCCTCGATTCCGAGAGCTAGGGCGATTCCTTTGCTCAGCTGAGTTTTGCCGACCCCGAGCTCACCCTGCAGCGCAAAGATCAAGGGAAATTTGCGGGTAGCATTTAGGTATTTGGTGGTAAGTATTTTACCTAGCTCTATCGTGCCCTCTACACTAGATGTTAGGTGAGTGGTTGTAGGAGTATTTGGGAGAAAAATCTCGCCTTGGCGCATGATTTCAGGCGCGTTTAGGGTAGTGTCCACAACAGTACTGGTCGGACGTTCTAAGAGTACTCCAGCGTCCAAAAATAGGCCTACCATCTCCTGTTTGGGTTTGGTTGTATATTTTTGCCAGTCTTTGAGTGAGTAAGGTTCTTTTTTGCCACTAGTGTTTGCACTAGTTGCGGTAATTGGTTTGCCAAACTGTCTGATCAGTTCCTGACAATATGTGTGATCTGGGATCCGAACACCGAGAGTTTTGCTCGCTGATTCGAGACGTTCGTCTACTACACTCTTTGAGTTTGAAATTACCGTGATTGGACCTGGGAGAAACTGAGTATAGAGATTAGCTGCTACTGAGTTGATCGAGACGTAGTGCTCAGCCATACTGCGGTCTGAGACAGCTATACTGATTTGGCGATGGCGGTCACCTTTGTAAGCTAAGAGCTTGGTGACTGCGGCTGAATTTGTGGCATCGACCGCTATGCCGTAGCAGGTCTCGGTCGGGAAGATGACGAGACCTCCCTCACTGAGTACTTTGACTGCGAACTGAATGGAGTCTGGCAAGGAGGTATTGATTATTTGCATGAGAGTATTTTACCAGGGTATGATGAGATATTATGTGGAAGAGAGTTACGGCTTTTTTGGTAATACTATTTTTTGTGCTATTGTCTGACGCTGTTTTGTCGGACTGGGTCCCAGGATACTTGCAGAACACGCTAGGGTCACCACTCGCCATGGGTCTGATGATGGCTCTATCATCGGTAGTTGGATTTGTCATGGATCTCATATTCCCACAGCTACTGCGGAGTAGTGGGGTACGAAAGCTCGCAGGTGGAGCACTGCTCGGAGCCTTAATCTTTTTACTCTCGATGCTGTCTTCGACATGGTGGAGTTACGCCATTATTTTGGCGATGGGGATGGCTGCCTGGGGGATCTACTACGAACTAGACTCATTTATGACGCAGCAGTTTGTGGCAGGAGTTGCTCCCACTCATGAGAGATCTAGTGTCTGGGGAGTGGTGGGGGTAGTCCGCAATGCGGCCTACTTTTTGGGACCCATAGTTGGTGGCTACGTAGCTTTTTATGGCGACCGCGCGGTAGTAATAGGAGCGATGGGAGTATTGATATTTGCGTATCTACTATTTTTGTTTGTCAGACTCCCTAGAGACCACGAGATTAGTCACCATGATAGCTCGATCAATATAGCCGAAGAAGTTGGTCATTGGTACAGACTAGGACTGAGAGTCTGGCCGATCTTACTGACTAGCTTTGTGGTAGGACTGATTGACGCGACATTTTGGACGACTGGAACAGTTCTTACTGACCGACTAGCGCAAGAGAGCAGCTATGGAGGGATGTTCTTGTCTGCTTATATGTTTCCATTTCTGTTTGCAGGCCTACTGGTTGCTCGGTGGGGAGTAGATGTGGGCAAGAAAAAGTGGGCTGCTAGGTTTTTGCTATTGGGAGCTCTGTCACTAATGACAGTTGGTTTTATCGATTCTGTATTGCTGATCCTTGTTGCAGTGGGAGTGGCCGGATTATTTATTGCGATGGCGTTTCCTCTCATTGATTCGGTTTATACAGACTTGGTAGCGAGAGCTAGGAAGGGGAGGAAGCACATTATTGGAATGTCATCTGCCACCTTTAGCCTGGCATATGTAATTGGTCCAATTATTTCTGGCTATGTGACAGGGAGACTGGGTGAAGAGATGACATTTACGTCAGTTGGTGGAATAGTCGCTATTGTTGCAGTCTACTTGATGTGGGCGACACCGAAAAAACTTAAATTACCACAAGATGAGATACAATCATGGGAATGAAGCTTACAGCAAAATTGAGCGATAGATATTATCTAAGCGAGAACGAACGTTTTTTGCTACTAAAATTTGAACTAGTTGAGCCAAACGAAATAATATTTGAAGCAGGTCAATATGTTTCGATAAAGATTAATGATAAAGGCGAGCGGCGCAGCTACTCGATTGCTAGTACTCCAGACAATAAGCATGGGTTTAGTCTCCTTGCTGAGATAGTGCCGGAGGGACAAGGTAGCACTTATCTAAAGAGTCTTTTGCCAGGCGACAGCGTGGAAGTGCTCGGCCCGATGGGACGATTTATCGTGGATAAGAGCCAAGAGGCTATGACTCGGAATAAGTTATTTGTAGCTACTGGATCTGGGATTGTGCCGATCTGGAGCATGATTAATGATTTACTTATTAATAAAAAAGTTACAACACCCACTAGGTTGCATTGGGGAATGAAGAGAGAAGAAGATCTCTTCTGGACGGATAATCTTGAGAGACTATCAGAAGCACATCCTAACTTTGTTTATGATGTAGTACTCTCGAGAGCGGGTGACGAGTGGGACTTATGTCGAGGACATGTACAAGACTGTCTTTCGAGAGATTTTGATCCCTCTAGCGGACCAGGGCTTGAGGGTTGGGAGGGATATGTTTGTGGAGCCAAGGAGATAGTATTAGATATTTGTGCCAAACTAGAGGAACTTAAGATGAAAAAAGAAGTTATTTATCACGAAAAGTTTACATAATGGATAAAAAAATAATCTGTAAAAATTGTAACAATGAATTTGTTTGGAGTATCCAGGAGCAAGATCTCTATACACACAGGGAGCTGCCTCCTCCAGATTATTGCCCTATTTGTCGTGGTATTATAGAAGCTCGGAAAAAAGATAATGCAAGGAGTAAATATGAGCGACGAACCTAAAACAGTCAGAACTGTTGGTAAATACACAATTAAGGTAATCCAGAGTAAGTGTATAGCCGCTGCCTCATGTGTGGCGATCTCTCCTGACATTTTTAAACTTAATGAAGCTAATCTAGTAGAAATTATCGAGGGAGGAGTAGATGCAGAAGATAATATGTTACTCGCTGCACAATCATGTCCTACTGGCGCGATAGAAATATATGAAGGTGAACTTAGGGTGTGGCCACCCATTGACTAGAGAATAAACTAGAAACTAGAAATTAGAAATTAGAAATGAGGAGCAAAATATGAATTTAAAAACAATGCTGACATTTATGGGAGTGACTATAGGTATATTAGTTGGGGTGGGGGCACTACTCTGGCAGTTTGGGAGTGGGACAGCCAAGCCACTAACAGATGTTGCTGGTGAGATGAGGCTTAAACGAGGTGAGGGTAGCGTTGTGGTGGTTGAGTTTAGCGATTTTCAGTGTCCAGCCTGCGCGTCGATTCATGGACCACTCAAACAAGTCCTCTCAAAGTTTGAAGGAAAAGTTACGTTTGTCCATCGGCATTTCCCGCTTACCTCTATCCACAAGAATGCCTTGAGTTCATCACAAGCAGCCGAGGCTGCCCACAACCAAGGTAAGTTCTTTGAGTATGGTGATGTTCTCTTTGCCAAACAGAGCGAATGGGAAGGGCTAGCTAATCCAACAGATGCGTATGTAGCATATGCCAAGGAGCTAGGGATGGATACATCTAAGTTTGAGTCAGACCTGAAGAGTAGCGCGGTAGCTGATCGGGTGAGCACAGACATGATTTATGCTAATCGACATGCTCTCTCTGGGACTCCTACATTCTTTGTAAATGGGACCCAAGTAGACTTTACTAACCTGGAGAGTAAACTAGCAGAACTCACTCAGTGATATCTTGAGTATCACTTCGTGATATTTTTCATCAGCTTGCTAGGCTTGACACCAGATTACCACCAGGGTATAACCAGAGGTAGGTAACAATATTAATCTGGAAGGGGGTGAATCTACACAATGGCACATTCATACACAAACAGTAAAGGTGACACTTATTATCTCCACGGTAAAAAAGTAACTCTAAAGAATGGTCGTACTCAACAAATCTACTACTTCGCACGCGACGTTCGTCCAGAGGCTCTCAATGAGGTTCCCGCCGGCTACCAAGTCGTCGAAACCAAAAGAACAGGCATGCCCGTTCTTAAAAAAGCCTAAATGGTACAAAAAGCCAGTGGATACTCTAGCAATAGATTTCACTGGTTTTTTGATGGATTAGAAGTCTTTGATTAGTTTTTGGATATTTTTGATGAATTTGTTTTTTGATTTGCGTGTTTTGTTGAATAGGGTGCCTCCTAGCATGGGGTAGAGTTTTTTGGCTTGGAGGTTGGTAAAATCTTCGCCAAGAAGTTTTGAAAGCTCTAATTTGGCCATTCGACCAGCTATTCCCATTAGGCCGTAGCGTCGTATGCGACGGAATGAGAAAGTGTAGGTCGGGTCGCTTACTATCTGGATTTTGTAGCCGTTGCTCAACAAGGACTGAATAAATGAATCACCCTCGCCAAAATCAGAGTTTTCGTTAAACCCTCCAGTGACTTTGAATGCAGACTTATTTACGACTAGTAGTGATTCTAGAATCCTAACAAACTTAAATGGTTTTTGTAAGTCAAAAAAAGTGTTAACAGCGTTAGTAATTGCAATATTTTGTGAAGTTTTTTTATCTGGATCAAAATGAGTAGTTAACAAATCTACATTCTCTTTTTCCCACTGATATTTGATTCCCTGCAGAAAGTAAGAGGGAAGGCGATTATCTGCATCGCTAAAAATCAAGACTTCGGCTTGCGCGTGCTTTGCTCCCAGGTTTCTTTGAGTGCAAACATGCGCACGAGGGGAGTTGAGGATAGTTAGTTTGGGTAGTCTGTCAGCAAAACTAGTGGCTAGACTGATCGTTTTATCTTTTGATCCACCGTCTACGATGATGACCTCGAAATCCCTGAAAGACTGCTCACTGAGATCGCCAAGAAGTTTGGGAAGATATTTTTCCTCATTCAACGCTGGGATTATGATCGAGAAGAAAGGTTTCGTAGCCATAATTTTAACCTCATGATGTTTTCATCACTTAATTTGAGTAGATTATCACCTACTCCTACTACAGGTGTCTGTATTGTATCCCAAAACTGTGACGTTTGAGGTGTATCAAGGTCAAACATCCTTACATCTGGGTCGAGATTGAGTCCAGCTGGAAGATCGGCTTTTAAGGTTTCTTTGAGCATCTTAATGCGACTTTGGTAGACGATCCTGTTAATGATTTTTGGGACAAAGGGCGGCAGGGCAGTATCTTTGCTGACCCTAATTACATCTACCAAATTACTCGATTCTTCAAATGGTGCTCCGCAGGCGACCGTTTCAATATGAGGGTATGTTTTTTTGATAAAGGATAACAACCACGTTAGGTGAAGCGTGGCTATCGTGGGTGAGTTGTGGTTTGGATCAAAATAAGGGGCATAGAGGAAGTCTAGTTTAATCAAATCTACACCCCATTTTTCTACTGCAAGCTTAAGATATTCTTTGGTGTAGGACTTTACCTTAGGCAGATCAAAATTGAGGAGATATCTCTGCGGGATTAGTGATTCCCAGATTGGCATGGTTTTTAGTCCTTGGACTGGTTTATTTTTGTGCTTTACAAACCAGTCTGGGTGAGACTGGTAGAGATCTGAGCTGCTATCTGCTAGAAATGGTGAAAACCAGATTCCAGCCTTAAGTTTGTGTTGGTGAATTGAGTTAATCGTTTTTTTGAGATTGGGGAATTTGGTTGGATCCGGCTTGAGCCAGTCGCCACGAGCGGTCCAACCATCATCTATTAGAATATGGGTAAATGAGAGTTTGTAATCCTGGATAATTGAGAGAGTTTCTTTGATTATTGAGTCGGTAATTTTGGTGTCGTGCGCGTACCACGAGCACCAGTATATTATTTTTGATTTTATCTTTCTTCGAGATTTTAGATTGCTGTGATTGAGATCAGACTTGTGTGGTGGGTAGTCCCAGCGTGGAAAACCGTGCCAGGTGGGATAAGGTGGGCTCCATGATTGCCAGCCAAGAGTTGGTTTTTGCATTTTATTAGTATAATCTAACCATGATAACAAAAGAGATTGTAATGGATAAGCTCCGAAGTGTCATGGATCCTGAGCTACATATCAACATTGTAGATTTGGGACTCATATACGAGGTGGTGATTAAGAATAGTGAAGTGAAAGTCATAATGACGCTGACTACACCTGGATGTCCTCTAGCGCCTGTGATCGATAAACTAATCAAAAAGGCACTAAGCGAACTAAAAGCGGACAGCGTGATTGTTGAGCTCGTGTGGGAGCCTGCGTGGAGCGTGCGGATGATGAGCGAAGAGGGTAAACTACAACTAGGAATGATATGAAAATAATAGTTGGCAGTAATAACCCAGTAAAAATTGGAGCGGTAGTAGATGCGTTCTCTCAGTACTATCCTGATTGTGAGGTGGTCGGGGAAAAGGTGTCCTCAGGAATTTCGGAGCAGCCGATGAGCGAAGAAGAGACAGTAAAAGGCGCTACTAATAGAGCACTCGCCGCACTAGAATATGGTGATTTTGGGGTAGGACTTGAGGGTGGGGTGACTATAATTGATGGAGTGATGCTTGAGTGTGCATGGTGCGTGATAGTAGATAAAGATGGAAAGAAAGGGATCGGGGGAGGACTATATTTTGAACTGCCCAAGAAAGTAGCAGATAAGATAAAGGAGGGAGGCGAGCTTGGGCCGATTATGAATGAGCTAACAGGAGAAGATAATGTAAAAGAGAAGTCGGGAGCTATAGGGATTTTTACTCGCGGCCGGTTGGATCGTAAAAATGCCTATGTTCAACTCGTGACATCGGCTCTTATTAGGTTTGTGAGTCCAGAGTGGTTTGAGTAAGAATTACTCGCTTAGGCTCGATGTATTTCACTCAAAAAAAACGGCGTTCTGACCTGCTGGTCAGCTGCCTCTAACTCGGCCCGTCGGCCTGCGTAAACTTTTTTGGTTGTGAAACACATCTGCACCTGGCAGCTCGTAGCGTAAAGATGTGGTAGCATAGTTACATGATATATATCGGGGCAGATCACAGAGGGTTTGAGTTAAAAGAGCAGTTAAAAGTCTGGTTAATAGAGCAAGGATACGAAATCGAAGATGTGGGTAATTTTTTACTCGACCCGGATGATGATTATGTTGATCCAGCTATTAAAGTGGGGGAGATGGTCCACGGCGGAGACGGCCAAGATTTTGGTATTTTGATTTGTGGGAGCGGGCATGGAGTAGATATGGTTGCCAATCGCTTTATGAGAGTACGAGCAATTATTGCATACAACGAGAGTGTGACGATACAGGGCAGAGAACATGAAGATGCAAATGTCTTAGTTTTGCCTGTTAACTGGCTGAATACAGATGAGGCGATCGAGCGACTGAGACTATTTTTGCAGACAGAACCAAATCAGAAAGAGCGATATGTTAGGCGTAGGAATAGAATGGAGAACATGAGGGTTAGTCCATGATTACACCGATTATTATGGAATCTGAGATCGAAGTGGTCGCTAAGAAAATAGCTATTCTGCGTGAGAAAAAAGTAGATAAAGTGCACATTGATATCGGGGACGGGTTGTTTTCTGATCTACTATCTGTCGCACCGGCTGACTTGCAGGCAGTAGACATCCGTGGGTTCATGGTTGACCTGCATTTACTAGTCGATGATCCGACAGAATATATAGAGGAGTGTGTCGCACTATCACCAAAGAGATTAATTGCACAAGTTGAGCGGATGGGTTCACAAGTTAGATTTCTCGAGAGTGTTAATGGATATGGTGTAGCGGGCGGACTGGCTCTAAAAATCGAGACGCCGATAGAAGAAATAGAAGAACAAGCAATGGAAATGGCTCAAGCAATAATTTTACTTGAGATACCACCAGGCACGAGCGGTTCGCAGTTTGATATGCGAGTATTACCAAGAATCCGAGATCTTAGAAAAATATACAAAGGTCAGATTATAGTAGATGGTGGGATAAACCCTGAGACATACAAACTAGTCATGAAAGAGGGTGCAGACGAAGCTGGAGCAAATAGTAGTTATTGGAAAGGAGACTTCTAAAATGGATAAGAAGAAACAGGTTAACTTTAAAAAAATAGCATTCTTTGGGGATGCTGCGGTACTACCAGAACACCCAGCATATCAAGCTGCATTTCACGCGGCAAAAAAACTAGCCAAGCTCGGATATGTAGTAGTTAATGGAGGTGGACCTGGGGTAATGGATGCGGCAACAAGAGGAGCAGAGAGTGTTGATGGGCAGACGGTTTCGGTCACATTCTATCCTGAGAATGCGACTGGATTTGAAGGTAGATACCTCGCCAATAATACTGATCGAGAAGTTAAGACTAATAACTATATAGAGCGGATGTTTAAACTTATGGAAGAGTCGGATATATTCCTGCTGTTTAATGGGGGAACGGGGACTATTTCTGAACTAGGGACAGCTTGGGTACTAGCCAAACTTTATTATGGTCATCACAAGCCATTTATCCTGGTCGGATCATTTTGGCGACCTGTGATCGGGGCGATCCATGACAACCTATTGATCGATGCCAAAGAAATGGATGTTTTTAGGATAGTAGATGGGATCGATGATATATTGCCGACCATTAAGAAAATGGAAGAAGCGCTAAATAAAGTAGACCACTCACACTGCAGACACTGTGATGAGTCGGCATTTATGAGTTAAGTTGACTCCAGCGACTCACTCTGAGATATTGGTTGATATATGAAGAATATTAAAGTAATCATAATAGCTGTAATTGCAGTTGTAGCGGCCGGTGTATATGTTGTGAAAAATTATATGCTTGAGTCGGTGGGTATCAATGAGGTTAGTGTAGGAAGTTCGGTATGTAGTACCGCTAGTTATGGTGCTGATACCCCGATTACTGTGCCTGGCTTAACCTATCCTGCTATTGTCCAGAATAATCCTAATTCTTTTAGTCTATACGTGGGTGGTTTGACCAAAGACCTACCCGCTAATCTGCGCAGTAATCCAGCAAGACTCCGGTTCCCGGCTTCACAAGAAGAACTTTGGGTTAGTAGCTCTAGTGATTTAAAGAGTTGGAGCCAGTTCGCACCTAGTTTGACAATTCTCCCGGAGACTCCAGTGGTATTTAAGAATAATAGTAGCTACAAAACAGTGTTCCCTAAAGGGTTTAAAGTGGGGTGTGCTGCACTACCTGGTTCGCAATGTAACGTTCAGATTAATGATCCTAGTGCTGTGAGATTTAACAACACTACCTATCTTTATTTTTCCATCCTTGAAAACTATCGTTGGTACGATGGGAGTATGGGTAGTTTGGTCGGAGGTAACCCAAATAACCCAAGCGAGCAAAATCGTCATAGTATCGGCCTAGCAGTAAGTGGGGACGATGGGAAAAACTGGGCATTTGTTGGCAAAGTGATCGTGGAAGATGCGCGAGATGACGAGGGCAACGTCATACTGGGTGCTTGGGCGCCGAGTGCGGTCGTGAACGGTGAGCGGGTCGAAGTATATTTTCATGATGCATTAGGCACCAAACAGTATGTGGCGTCGTTAAAAGGTGGTGCAAGTTTGGAAAAAATAACTCGACTTAATAAGAAAGACTCGACATATAGAACTAACCTAGATGTCGTGAAAGATGGTAATCGCTATATAGCTATGTATAACGACTCCAACTTCTCAATAGTTGAGCACGTGTTTACTAGTCATTCTGACTTTGGGGTAACTTGTCCAAACAAAACAGTAGTCCCAGCATCGACTGGTGTGCTGTGGCCGACACCGCACCAAATAATAGTGAATGGCAAATCACATCTCTTCTTCTGGAAGTTGGGTGAGATCAACACCCTTCATCACTGGGTCAGGAATCAATAAAGCTGCTAAACTGTAAGTATGTCTGCCCAAGATATTAATAGAACTGCTAATGGACTGCGTGCTGATGTACTAAAGATGGTGCATGCGGCAGGAGCTGGACACATTGCTGGGCCACTGTCTTCTGCTGAGATAATTGCTACTCTATACTTTTCGGATTTGGTGGATATTAACAGAGACAAAATCATATTATCGTGTGGTCACTATGTCCCTATACAATATGCTGCATTGTCGCGAATAGGTTATATACCAAGAGATGAGCTTAAGACATTTATGCGAGCAGGGGGTAGGCTCCCAGGACATCCAGAGCGAGGAATGACCCCTGGGATTGAGGTCTCGGCTGGGCCACTAGGGCAAGGCGTCTCTGTTGCTTGTGGCATGGCACTGGGATATAAGATGGATGGACAAGAAGCCCGAGTTTATTGTCTTGTTTCGGATGGGGAGATACAGGAAGGGCAGGTCTGGGAAGCATTTAATTTTGCGGTACGTAGACAGCTGGACAACCTAACTTTTATATTAGATCGAAATAGGATACAGATAGGACACTATATTTCTGAGGTAGCGACCTACGGAAACTTGGAGGGGAGGTTTGAGTCTTTTGGACTGCACACCCTAACAGTTAATGGGAATGACCCAAAGAGTGTTTATGAGGGGATAGAGAGAGCTAAAACTGTACATGGATGTCCAACAATGATCGTTGCAAATACGGTTGCGGGTAAGGGGGTATCGTTTATGGAGAACTCACCAGAGTGGCATGATAAAACGATTACAAAAGATGAATTGGAGAGGGCTCTCGCTGAGCTAGAGAAAACTTATGAATAAACAACGTAATTTTTTTGCTCCGGGTTGCGCGCCTTTCAGGAAAAATCACCTCAATTGCTATCGCGCTTCGTTGATTTTTCTTGAAGCAGTGCTCGCATGTCACAAAAAATTAGTTGTTTTAACAAAATCTGTATATGTATAACACCAACCTACTCATCTCTACATGGCGGACGCCTGAGCTTAAAGCCATAAGATCTGGAGTGGCTGCGGGACTAGAGAGTATAGCGAGTGATAAGCGAGTGGTTGTTTTATCTGGAGACCTCGCCGAGAGTGTGAGAATTCAAGATTTTGCAGAAAAGTACCCCGATAGATTTATCGAAGTGGGGGTGGCAGAGCAGAATATGGCCGGGGTCGCTGCTGGACTCTCGTTTGCTGGAAAGATACCCTTTATGGCAAGCTATGCCACATTCTCTCCTGGTCGTAACTGGGAGCAGTCAAGAGTGTCTATTGCTCTCTCAAAGGCTAACGTTAAGATAATAGGGAGTCATGCTGGAGTTTCGGTGGGAGTAAATGGGCCATCGCACATGGGAACCGAAGATATAGCCATTATGAGAGTGTTGCCTAATATGGTAGTTCTCGCACCAGCTGATGCTAGCGAATGTGCGAGCGCAATTGCTGCGAGCTATCACCACGTTGGTCCTGTCTATATCAGGACTACGAGACCTGACACCCCAGTATTTATGAAACCTCATGATTTTGAGATAGGTAAGGCCTGGATACTGAGAGAGGGGCGGGATTTAACAATTGTCGCATGTGGGATCCAGGTATATCAGAGTCTACTAATCGCTGAGCGTTTGTCGACGCTCGGGATTGAGTGTGAAGTCATTAATGCGAGCACAATCAAACCAATAGATGCGGAGACCATACTCTATAGTGCTGAGCGAACAAGGAGAGTAGTAACTATCGAAGATCACCAAATATCAGGAGGACTAGGCGGGGCTGTTGCTGAAGTATTGGGTGGGATCGGGGTGCCGCAGCTAAGACTCGGGATCAAAGACACTTTTGGTATAAGTGGGCAATGGGAAGAGGTATATAAAGCGATGGGAATAGACCAGGAGAGCCTCGAGCAGGCTGTGATAGACTACACCTATGACAAATTATGATGTGGTGACGGTGGGTGCTGCAGTTCTTGATATTTTTATGCGCTCTGAGAAGTTTAAGGTGGTTCAGTCGAATGATTTGCCTGGCGGTATTGCGATGTGTCAGGTGTACGGTGGCAAGATGGAGGTAGAGCAAGTAGTGATCACAACAGGGGGAGGAGCGACTAATACTGCAGTCTCTTTTGCCAGAAAAGAGTTAAAGACAGCAGTAATTGCTGAAATGGGTAATGATCCCCAAGCTTTACTTATTCACAAAGAGCTAGAAGAAGATGGAGTAGATACAAGGTTCCTAGTTCAAGAGGCTGATGAGACGACTGCTGTATCTGTAATTCTAATTGCTGATGATGGGGGTAGGAGCATTATGGTCCACCGTGGCGCGTCAGCGATGCTCTCTAAGAGAGACATACCACTAGAAGATCTAGAAACTAAGTGGTTGTATATTTCATCGCTTGGCGGGAACATGGATCTGTTAAAAAATCTTGTTACCTGGGCAAATCAGAAAAAGATCAGAGTTGCATTGAATCCTGGAACAAAAGAGATCGAGCATAGAGACAAGCTACTAGGTTTGTTATCAAAAGTAGAGATACTATTTGTTAACCGTGAGGAAGCAAGTAAACTCTGGGGAATTGATTTTAGTGATGATGCCCTATGGAGCAGTCTACAGCCACTACCTGGAGCCCATGTGAGTGTGATCACAGATGGAGCGAGAGGCGGCAAGGTAAGTATTGCTGGGAAAGTTCATTTTTATGAGGGAGAAAAAGTTAAAAAAGTAGTTGATACCACTGGGGCGGGGGATGCTTTTGCCTCAGGTTATGTGGCAGGAGTCGCATATGGCAAAAGTTACGAGTCAGCTATTTTGTGGGGAAAAAAGAATGCGACTGCAGTGCTATCAGCTGTTGGGGCAAAAAAAGGGCTACTGACGCTTGCGGAAGTTAGCCGGTAGCGATATTTCTTGCTCGCATATAAAGGTTCGGAGTACCATCGCGCAAAAAAGCGGTCTATCTGCAACATGTGTTGCAGCGACCTCGATCTCGAGCTACCCGCTCTGCGATAAATTTTTTGACTGCGAGATACTCCTGCGCCTTAACTGCTCGCAAGTTAACTGAGAATTACATGTTCTCGCGGATACTTTTTGCAGAGCTGTGGAGGGCAGCTTGCTCTTTCACTGAGAGTGGTAAGTCGATCACGCGCTCGACACCGTTTCTGCCGAGAATACAGGGGAGCGAGAGACTAACGTTAGTTAAGCCATACTGTCCTGTTAGAGGGGTTGATAGAGGAATAATTTTTTTGCTGTCGCGCATGATTGTCTCGACTATATGAGTAACGGCGCTCGCGATACCATAGTAGGTAGCCCCTTTGCCGCTAATGATCTTATAGGCATCTTTGCGAGTTTGGTCCTGTGCCCACTGGATATGTTCGGGAGACATCTCAGGGAAGCTGAGGATTGGTTTGCCACCAATTGTGGCTGTGCTTGTTGCTGCAAAACTAGAGTCACCGTGCTCTCCCAAGATATAGGCGTGGATACTCTTGGCGCTGATATTTATTCCTTTGCTTAGATGTAGTCTAAAACGAGCAGTGTCTAAGAGGGTCCCACTCCCAAAAACTCTACCTTCAGCGAACCCAGCCTTGGTTGCGGCACGAAAAGTCATGATGTCTACAGGGTTAGCAACCATAAGTATTAAGGTGTGTGGAGCATGTTTGACGATTTTTGGGATTATTGAATCAACTATCGAGCAGTTGTTTTTGGCTAGGTCTAATCTAGTTTCTCCTGGCTTTTGGGCGCAGCCTGCCGTAAAGATGACAAGATCAGTGCCTGCGAGATCTTCGTAGTTGCTACTTGCGATAATGTTGCACTTGGGATAGAAGGGCATGCCATGTTCTAGGTCGGCTTTTTCGCCGTCGGCTTTTTCTATTTCTCTACTAAAGAGGACTAGTTCGGTAGCTAGACCTTTGAGGAGGATAGCGTAGGCTGTCGTGATACCGACTCGACCTAAACCAACTATGGCAACTTTGAACGTTTCTTGTTTGAGCATTGATTCTAATATATACCACTCGAGCATATTTTTGTTAGTGAGAATCTCGTGTCAGGCAAAAACTCTGTCGCTCATAGTCCACTTCGTGATATTCGCTTTGAGTGTTTTTGCTTGACTACTCGTACTTACACTTCACAAAAATATGCTCGAGTATATATTTCATCGATGTGGTACGATAATTAGCGTGAAGAAAACATTTCATATTGCAATTGATGGTCCTGTCGCAGCAGGCAAGGGGACAACGGCAAAGTTGGTCGCACAGAGACTAGGATATCTTTACGTTGATACTGGAGCAATGTATCGAGCGCTCGCGCTCAAGATGATTAGAGAAGGTGTAGCACTATCTGATGAGAAGAGTGTTGCCGCAAAACTCAAAGAGACCAACCCCCAAGTGTCACTACGTGTTCCGACAGATGAAGAGAGAGATGGTAGGCTCTGTACAGTAATCCTCGACGGCGAAGATGTGAGCTGGAAAGTAAGAACTGAAGAAGTTTCTAAGGGTGTATCAGTAATTACTCAATATGCAGAGGTGCGAGATCTGATCACGCCGATGGCTAGAACAATCGCCGAAACTAATAACGTGGTGATGGAGGGGAGAGATATTACGAGTGTGGTTTTGCCTAATGCCGACCTTAAGATATATATGGAAGCGGAAGCGATGGAGAGGGCCAGGCGTAGACATCGAGAGCTTTTGATGAGAGGTGAAGACATAAGTATCGAAACAGTTCACGCTGATTTGGTAGAGAGAGATGAGCGGGATAGCAACCGATCGATTGCACCACTTAAGAAAGTTCCTGGTGCATGGGTACTAGATACGACAGGCATGACAATAGATCTAGTTGCAGAAAAGATAGTAGAGAGAGTAAATGAGCTAACTCACGATGGACCATCAGTATGAGAAAAAATGATGCGGAGCTAGATGCGGTTGAAACCGAAGAAGTGAGTGAAAAAGAGGAAAAAAAAGCTAAACGAAAAGAGGGTGCTGAAAAAAGGCGAACCCAGAAGAAAAAAGACAAAATAGCGCGGTGGAGTGGATTTATACTGTTACTGGTCGTAATAACAGTCGGTTTTTTACTATGGATTGCAGGTGAGATAAATACTGGCTATTAGAGAATCTTCCCGGCTTCTAGCGATTCACAATTTAATTCCGGTTCTTGGCCTTTTATAAAATACTCGTAGTGCTTGCTCTCGCAAGAGGCTCTGGCACGTACTATTGTATCCGGCTTTTTGAAGGGGGTGTCGGCGCGACCATCGAGCAAACTCTGCATAGTACGACTCCAGATTGGACTTGCTCCCGTGATGCCAGAGACCACACTGCTCATCGGAGAGTTGTCGTTGTTGCCGACCCAGGTAGCTACTAAATAATCTGGGGTGTAGCCGATCGTCCAGTTGTCTCTTAAGTTGTTGGTAGTACCTGTTTTGACTGCCACTGTTTTGTTTTTGATGTTTAAGACAGAGTTGAAGCCAAAGGCAGGACTCCTGGCGTTATTATCAGAGAGAGTTTGGTTAATCTGAAAGGCAACAGTTTCGGGGATGACCTGAGTAGTCTCATATGACTTTGTAAGACTTAGTTGGTTGCCCCCGGCATCTTGGACTTTGAGGATAGGGTTAAGTGGTACTTTGGTGCCATTGTTGGCAAAGACTGAGTAAGCCTGAGAGAGGTCGAGCATCGTTACTTCGCCTCCACCCAGAGTTAGGGCTAAGCCAAACCGAGAAGGGTCACTCCAGGTGCTTATACCCATTGACCTGGCAAGTTCGACCAGGTTGTCGACACCTAGGCTATTGAGCAGTTTGATTGCAGGGATGTTATATGAGCTCCCAAGAGCTGTCTTTAGTGTTACTTTGCCATGATAGCTGCCGTCATAGTTTTTTGGACAATAATCTTTTGAACCTTGTTGTCTAAAACAAATAGGTGCATCGTCGATAGTGCTGCTCGGATTCATCCCACGCATAAAGGCAAGTGCATAAGTTAAGGGCTTTATCGAGCTGCCTGGCTGTCTCTCTGAGAGTGTAATGTTGACTTGTCCGTCACTAGTTATGTCAAAGAAGTTGCGGGATCCGACCATCGCTAATATTTCGCCGTTTTGTGGACTAATGATCAACCCAGCGCCATTATTTACATTTAGATTTTTGAGTTTAGTTAGCTCAGCGTTTATTTCTTGCTGCATTTTATTTTGGAGGTCTAAATCTAGAGTAGTAGTCACAGTTAGACCACCCCTGCTCAGAGTAGATTCGCCGTATTCTTTGGCTAGTAGACTCCTAACATACATAACAAAGTGAGGTGCCAAGATCTGGCTACTACTCGGGTTTAAGTTAATTGATTCTGAGACAGCTTTTACTTTTTCATCTTCTGTAATCATGTTTAACTGAACCATCCTTTCGAGAACTTGATGCTGTCTAATCTTTGCTAAATATGGCGTAGTCCCAAAGGGCGAGAGGGTGGTTGGAGAGACAGGGAGTCCAGTTAGGAATGCTGCTTCGGCGAGAGTAGTGCTCTCTACGCTTTTTCCTAGATATTGGCGTGAGGCCTCTTGTATCCCATATGCAGTACCCCCATATGGCACCTGGTTGAGGTACATTTCTAAGATCTCGTCTTTTGTATACATAGATTCGGTAAGTAGTGCTAGAACGACTTCTTTGAGCTTGCGAGTAATAGTGCGTTCAGATGAAAGTAGGGTATTTTTGATTAACTGCTGAGTAATGGTGCTCCCGCCTTGAAGCGATGAGGTGCAAGGTTCAAGGTTAAAGGCGCAAGAAAAATTATTGACAACAGCTCGTGCGATGCCCGAGATATCAATCCCGGGATGGTTAT
>DALYFH010000005.1:15886-42358 GCA_031972135.1 Candidatus Woesebacteria bacterium | reverse complement strand
AACCTCTGACATCTTCGATGTAAACGAAGCGCTCTACCAACTGAG
This sequence comes from Candidatus Woesebacteria bacterium, assembly GCA_031972135.1. Taxonomy (GTDB): domain Bacteria; phylum Patescibacteriota; class Microgenomatia; order UBA1400; family UBA12108; genus GWF. The sequence continues at coordinate 42,313 of DALYFH010000005.1, read as the reverse complement.
CTATGGATCCGACTGGTAGTGTGTGGGCCCACTGGGATTCGGACCCAGGACACCCTGCTTAAGAGGCAGGTGCTCTAACCAGGCTGAGCTATAGGCCCTTGTTTATATATTATTGTTTGCCTAGGCCTCCCAGACTGCTACGAGCCTGGAGGCATTTCTCAGGTACTTTTTGTACCTGATGTGCAGAGATGACTTTCACCTACGGTCATGTCTCTACTTCTAGGTATTCAAAATTATGTCACGTAAAGTGACATAATTTTGAATGTGCCGAGGAGAGGACTTGAACCTCCATCCTTTTTACAGGACACGCACCTCAAGCGTGCGCGTCTACCAATTTCGCCACCTCGGCTAATAGAGCATTATTATACTACAAAAACACTATACAATTCTGACCCACACCTGGTGTAAAACCTTCTCATACTTATACATTCGATCCACACTACTAAATCCATTCGCAATCAGTACTTTTTGTGATGCAATGTTCTCTGGGAGGACATACGCATACAAGACTAGGTTAGTACGTCTGACATAACGTCTCCGATAGCGCCTAGCTAGCCGCTCAATGGACATCGAAAGACCTGAGACAATCACTCCCTTACGTTCCTTGGCTAGTTCGGCCACAGGAGTATAAACTAGGGCCGAAAGTAGTGACTCAGGCCACCCGGTACTCAGGAGTTTTTCGTAGCTAACCTGGTAGATGATACTGTTCTGCTCGCTGATCCCCAGTTTTCTCTGTATCATTTTTGGCAAAGGATGCACCTTGTCGCGGTAAAACCATACCCAGCCAACGAGTCGACTCTTCATATCTGCAACAGCAAAGGATACGCTAGGCTGACGCCTAACTAAAAGTCTAGAATCATCAATAGGCTCATAAGATTCGTGCAGACTCTCGCCTGGTTTTAGACCAAAGTTCTTAGTGTGATATCCCTTAGCTTTCGCCACCTCTGGGTGGTAATACATGAGATTGATCCGTTCAATCTCGCCTGGGTCACGAGGGCGAAATCCACGGACAATGTACCCGTTTTTCATAAGTTAATCTCTCAAAAGATTTGTCTAGAGACGAAATTCTACCACGTCAGTATGACCTATAGCAATCCATCCCCCGTTATCAGATCCACATATTCTACAGTCTCAATAGGTCTTTTGTCATTAAGTTTGGTCGAAACAGATAGTCCTCGAGCATCCATTAGTCCTACACACATCGCCCCCATCCACTCAGTTACGTACTGCTTTTTATATTTACCAAAAATTTGACGGTGAACAGCTTTGTGAACTGACTTTACCTGCGATAGCTTTAATTTTTGCTTGAGGACTTCTTTATGAGAGAGAATGTGTGCCTTCATATCCCTAAGCCTTGTCAAAAATCCATAGTAATCAAGAGCCATTTTCCATGGAGAATGGCGATAACGTGCAACTGGTCGTTTTAGTCTCGCATATGCAGGTTCTACGATATTAACTTGACGCAAGTTATCACCAATTGTGTTCCCTAACTGCTCTATCTCCCACTCATCACGTGCAAAGGTGAGCTTGTATCCCTCGATCTCACTCCCAGCGTGTCGTACTACGTTTATCGCATATCCATCCACGAGTGTTCCGAGTGATTTTAGTTTTGTTACTATTTCACTCGCACTCGCATTTTCTGGGTGTTCGTACCATATTAACCACGCGATAATATTGGCAAGCATCGGCCGCTCGATCTCATATACTCCTACTTCACTCAAAAAAAGAGAGTCAACCGCTACGATCATATCCTTTTGCCATCCATAAAGACCCGCTCCCGGCATAAGATCATTGTATGTGAGACACTTTAGAGTTCGCTTGTTGTCTCTAAATTCGATTGTATGCTCCCCACTCATCCGTGCACCGATATCGTAGTAATCTTCTTCGGTGTGTAATAGTGCGACGCCACTACCATAGCGTACTATCGCTGTTTGGCACCCACTAGTATTGTCTGCGAGCAGATACATCGCTTTCTCTTCACTAATTTTTGCTCCCCATGCCCATCCAGAAAGACAATCATAAAAGATTTTAAGCTGATTATTTGTACGCACATTTGTGAGTACTCGCTTAACCATTTGCATTTTTTTATAATCTATTTCGATAGTAGTATTTAGCTGTTTTTTAAACAATCGACCAACATCTTCGTACTGATCTGCTATTTTGATACCTTTTGCTCTATAAATATTTGACATATTTTAATTATATTGCCAAACTCATAATGTGAATACACCATTACTTAATTTGCCTCATACGCGACCACTCATTGCCAAAAATAATCGCAATGGTGGACTTTTGCCAAAAAAAGTGGCAATTCTATATACCGAAGAGAAGCGCGAGTACTTTTATACCGACGAACAGTTTTGGACCGTCGAAGGGTCTAAAGCCGAAGCAATGAACTTTGAACCATATCTCAAAAAGTTAGGCGTAGAGTGTTGTTTTATCGCCGGTAACGCCAACATGGCTCGCAATCTCCAAAAAGAAAAACCTGACATGGCCATTAATCTAGTAACTACAGTCAAAGGATACGACTATTTGGGTGCTACAGTCCCGAGTACTCTCGAGCTATTAGAGATCCCTTATACTGGCGCCTCGATCCTTGGTTTTGCGATAGGCTGCAACAAACATCTCGTCTATACACTCTTACAATCACATGGCATAGATGTCCCACCATTCCAGCTCATGACTTCAGTTAATACAACGCTCGATCCAACACTCAAATTCCCACTCATTCTCAAATTAAACGAAGAGCATAGTAATGTCGAGATCACGCGTGAGAGCGTGGTAGAGAACGAACAGCAGCTAAGAAAGAGGTTAAGGTACTTAATCAACAAATATGAGCAAGATGTCTTAGTATCAGAGTTTATCGATGGTCGTGAATTTGCTTGTTTTATTTTTCAGGCACTCAACAAAAAAGTCTATACTATCGAGCGGCAGATCCATTTACCAAATAACGAGACTGGGCACGAATTCCTCGATTACGATCTATGCTGGGGTGATCAGTCGACTAATCCCGAACATCTCAAATACGCCAAATATAATGATCCCATGGTTAACGCGATAGCCAAAAAAGCATTCGAAGTCGCCAAAATGGCGAGCTATGGCAAGCTCGATATGCGCATGGATAAAAACGGAAAATACTATGTAATAGACGCCAATGCCAACTGTCACTTTGGACCACCAGAGTGGCTCTGCGAGATGACAGTGACAATGAAAAATAGGGGAGTGCCCTTCAAAACTCTGCTTAAGCGGCTCTTACAAAACACTATGCGTGAATGGGGGTATTGATTAAGTTTTAATACTTTATATACTAAAACCTTATGACTCCTATCGATGAGCCTGGTGGTAATACCAAAGATCCGCTAGTTCTCCCAAAAAAAGTAGCAATTCTCTATAGCGATGTTAAACGTGAGTATTTTCGGACCGAACAAGAGTATCTTAGTGAGGAGGGGGCAGATATCTATGCAGGTGAAGTCGCAAAATACGTAGCCAAAATGGGAATAGATGTAACCACTATTCCAGGTGATGACCAGATGGCCAGCCATCTCCAAAAATACAACCCCGATATGGCACTCAATCTGATCGACTCGGTAAGGGGTAGTGCAACCCTCGGTTCATCCATCCCTGGAGTACTCGAAGTTTTGCACATCCCTTATACTGGCGCCGGTACCCTCGGCTGGGCACTCGGCTGTAACAAGTTCTTGATGTACCAGCTCATGCAGAGCGCAGGTCTCCCAGTGCCTACCCATCAGTTGGTAAGTAGCAGTAGTGACATGATAGACCCAGAGCTTCGCTACCCACTCTTCCCCAAGCTCAATTACGAGCACAGTAGTATAGGTGTCGGCTCAGATAGTATATGTACTAACGAAAGGGAGCTCAGAGCCAAAATTAAAGATTTGGTCACAACTTACAAGCAGCCAGTACTCATAGACGAGTTTATAGCAGGCATCGAAGTTACAGCGTCGGTCTTAGAAGGGATCAATACCAAGGTCTACGCGGTACAGCGCAAAGTAGGGCAGAGTGGCGATGACGTTGTGACATTTGATACCAAGTGGCACGACTACTTGAGTATGACCTATGACAAATATGAGGACCCTCAGCTAAAGATCTATGTCAAAGAAGCCTTTGAGCTCCTAAAAATGTCTGATTATGCGCGGATAGATGTCCGTATCGACGCTGCCGGCCGCTACTACTTTATCGACCCCAATGCCAATCCATTTTTTGGACCACCAAAAGAAACCCACGCTACCTACAGCATGATCCTCGATATGCACGGAGTCAGTTTTGAGGAAACTCTAAAGAGAATGTTCTATAATACCCTCGAAGACGCGCGCGGCGAGAAAAACGGCTGGCACTAATTTGCGGGATCGTCTAATGGTAGGACTCGGGACTTTGAATCCCGCTATCTAGGTTCGAACCCTAGTCCCGCAACACATCCGTTCGGTAAGAAGGTTTGAGTAGTATGTCATAGGGCTGTTTGAACGATATATCAAGCTTTTTATCCTTTAGTAAGAGGTTCTCACCAACGGTCATTATTAAGTTTCGCTTAGCCGCTACATCCCTACCTTCCATTACCTCTTTAGCTTTGTAGGCCGTGTCGAGGAACTCTTCTGCTAGTTCTAACCAAGTTCGAGCCGATTTTTCTGAGTCTCGCATTAGTCTCTGGCACTTATCCTGTTCTTCAAGTAGTAGTTGCTTCTGGACCAGAAATTCATCTTTCGACAACTCGCCATCGGCTCTCATGCTGATCAGTCTATTTAGTTTGTCTTGAAGCATTCCAAATTTGATCTGAAATGCGTGGAGATGTTCAGAATTACGCTTAGTTTCCTCGCTATGCTTACTCTTGAGCAGTTTGATTCCTAGTTGCCAGACATCTTTATCAATGGCTATCTTACTAACCTCTTTACTTAGTAGCTTATCTAAATCAGAGGTAATCATCGTACCTTGCGAGCATTTACCTTTCCTATGCGAACAATGGTGATACACATACTCGGCCGTACGATTAGTATTTTTGTAATATTTCTTTTTTACAGTCGTCGTGATCGACGAATCACACTCACCGCATTTCATGAGTCCATTGTATTCATGGTGGTCAATCCATAGATTTTTGCGGGGGACTGTTTTTCTATTCAAAACTTCCTGAACTTTATCAAATAGAGACTTATCAACAATTGACTCAAAATCACCCTTCACTATCTCACCATGAGTCTTCATATATCCGTAAAATGTAGGATTAGTTAAGATTTCATGAAAATGACTTTTGCTTACGTGCTTACCTAGTCTTGTGGTTAGTCCCTTCTCTTCCATTATCTGGAGCAAAGCAGGTAATGAGTAGTTACCTGTACTCATGAGCTCATAAGACTCTCGTACTAGTGGGGCTAGTAGAGGGTCAGGTTTGATATTTCTCTGACCTCGCTCTCCGTACCCGACATAGCCAGTTAGTGGTGGTCGGGGATACTGACCTCGTTCGATCTTATGCTTCAATCCTCGTCGCACATTTTGGCTCAAGTTTCGAGAATATTGGTTCGCCATCCCAAAATGAATCTGCAAGATAAGGTGATCTGATTCTTGGGTATAGGTTTCTCCTGTGGCGGTCCTAATTTCCTTTAATTTCCCATCTTGTAAAAGTTGAAGTATTTTTCCTCCCTCTTCGGGATTACGACACAATCTATCTGGCTTCCATGTCAGGATTGCTTCTATATCTCCTGATTCGATCAATTCGACCATACGATCAAACACGGGTCTATTATGTGGTTTGAATGCGGATTTACTCTCAGTCATTGGGGTAGGGGAGCAATCTAGAGAGAGGGTGGATGCACATTCTTGGCACTCTGCTATTTGATCAGGAATAGATACTGCCTGCTTTTCTTTGGCTTCACTACTTTTTCGAGCGTAGATCGTGTACTTCATATCACTTTAATGGCCACCCTGGTGTGCTCAACCCGAATCGCTTCTGATTGTCCAAGATGGCCACTAAAAAAGCGGTTCGTATCGGCTGAGCACATAATTATTATGACATATTCACCCATTATTACCATTCCTCTCAAATTGTCTTTCTATCCATTCACCATCTTCTTCAGTAATACCTAATTCATCCTTATAAGAAGCTAAAGCTATAGGAGTTCGTAGTCGAGGTGTAAGTGCGACTTTTGTTGTATCTGGTTGCACATTTTGCTTCATCAGTTGCACAATTTCTTCAACTGGTTGATTCTTTTCAAACTCAGAATAGTAACTAGCTTGACCCTTCCAATGGCCAGGAACGATATAGCGTAGGGCATTAACTAATTTGTATATGTTTCGAGTATCGGTAGGCTTTACAAACCCACCATTCACTAGTTCTCTATTCCAGTTGCGAATAGTGCTAATGGAACAGTTAAAAATGCTGGAAAATGCTGGAAAATCGACAGTAAAAGTACCAAATGTTTCATGCTTACTATCAAAGTCAAAAATATCAACATAAAACTCTAGTAGCATTAAAGCTTGCAAAGAAAGCACTTTCTCATGTAATAGTGTCCACTTGTTCCGGTGGGAACATCGGTATCCGTTAAGTTTTCGCCTAATTGACGACTTGACTGGTATTTTTTGATCCTTCATAACATCTCCATTTCGCATACACTTCAACAAATGTGGTCAAATTCATTGCAATCTCTATAGATTCACTATCAGTAAGTTGTCTTTTATAGCGAGGCTCAAAAACCTTACGAACTTCAGCTATAAGAGCCTCTGTAACCCACTTTGATTGATTGCAACGATTCATTGGTCAGTACTCCCTACTTAGAGACCGCTAGGACACGTTCTAGCTCGTCTCTATTGGTTAAAAATACGACCAACTCACTATCTACACGTCTACTTTGTAAGTACGGATCAGTTGTCAGTTTGTACACCTCTACTACCTCCTTAGGAGAGTAAAGTAAGTTGACGAAATAGGCTCGGTAAACAATCTCACTAATTAGCGGCCAGTCACCCACCAATGTGATGTCTGCTCTCGGTCGAATAAATTTGTAAATTGTCTTGAGCTTAGCCTTGCGATGTCGAGCCAAATATCTATCTATACTTTTACGTGCAGAATCAAGCGATTGAATTTTAATTTCCATATGTGCCCCCATTCTGTAGTTCGGGGTACTGTTGGTTAATTCGAGTTTTAATCTCTTTCATGCAAGGGGCAAATTTTCTAGGGTCTACTCTCAATTCACCGTTGTAAAAAGATTCAATAATAACGCCAAGTTCGTTATTAACTTCAAAAAGAAAATTTACTCTTCTTGATTCAGGTAGTTTCTCCGTACCTCTACTTGGGATATTTAAATAAATCAGAGTAGCCACTAAAGCGTGATCTGATACTTTCATTGTGTTCATGGTATCCATGAGACATCCTCCATTAATTAGTAATGGAGTAATTTTCTCTTATACTACCAGAGTAAAATCAATATCAATTTCGGTGGAGTAATTAAGCTAAATCAGGGGGTTCTTTATATTCTGGACAAAAATTGAGTCGCAATCCATTATTAGCTTCTATCGATAAAATTCGATCAAGTTCGTGATTAGTTATTTCATTCTCGATCTGCTCTCTAATATCTTGCAATTTAATTCGTACACTATCCTTTGTTTTAGTTTTGTAATTTGTTATTAGTTCTTTTTCCGACCAACCGTAAACTTCTTTGGCTAAGTCACGATAAGAAACATATGAATTAACATTTGTCACCAGTACTTTCAGCATTTTCGATATATTGCTTTGATTCGTCTGAGGTCTAACAACTTTATAATTTTGCTTATCAACCCACAAAAAGCCAGTTTTAACATCAAATCGAATTCTGTCTGAAAATAAATCATCTTCAATTGCCCACTTATGTATTAATTTAGGAAAAATTACAACTCGTAATTTACATGAATAACCATCGTTAAAACACGTAAACTCACGAAAATCTTGATCGTTAGAACCATGACCTAGCTGTATTGATGTTAATTCATATCTTAAATAATCGTCATCCCCAAGACGAGTTAATGCAAAAATTGGATCTAAGCAATTATCATTGTCACGCCACAGATCTATATTAAATATTTGATTATCAAACTTTCTAAACTCACTTTTTATGAGTTTTTCAGTAACTGAAAGTTGCTTTATATCCCCATACTTATTTGAGAATGATTTTAATGCAACTTTTTTCGCTAGATTTTCAATCAGTTCATAGTTCTCATTGGTTATAGAAAGGCTACACTCACAATAACCAAAATTCTCAACATAAAACCACTCAGCATCAACAACATTCACTACACCGTTTTTCTCTAGTACCTGAATAAATTCGCCTAAAATACTGCCATTCTCATAGCAATAAGATTTGATATTATCAAGTTGATCTAATTTTCTTGCTATTGATTCTTGAGTATTAAATAAAACTTTTATAGTGCAAGATCCATTGTTAAATAGCTGTTGAATTAGAAAAACACATGATTTAACAAATAAATATTGATTTAGATCAGTCAAATTTTCATTATTCATTGTCTATATTCTACCTCTTCTGGTCTAGTCTGGTAAATGCGTGTGCTAAACTAGTCAAAATCTCTATAGATTTCGGCAATGTTTGGAGAAGTATGGGTCGGTATTATTGGAGTAGGCGATCACTAGTATCAGAGTGCAAAAGCTTGGAAATTAAGTTTCTGATGAAACATGAGTATCTAACAAAAGAGTGTAGGAAAAGGGGAAACGTTCAGTGGTCGCGGAATGGGAATCCTACTGGCAATATCGATATTATTACCAACACAGGAGAAAATCCCTACATAGAATTTTCATACATATCGACGAATAGAACTACTCAAGAGAAAAAAGATTATGAGTATAAAAGATCACTAGTTACAACTCCATGCCACTTCGGTGGTATTCGTTGGTGGTTTGAATGTTCCGAGTGTAACAAAAAGTGCTCCACGCTCTATCTAGATACTGCAGATGTATTTATCTGTAGGAGTTGTAACAACCTAGCTTATGACAGTCAAAATCAAAATAGGCGAGGGCTTTGGCATCAAATCGGGAAAGTACTCGACATCGACAAGCGAGAAAGTCTGCCACAGTATAGGGGTAGATATATGTTCTACAGAGGCAGACCAACAAAGAACTATCTTCGACTAGAGCACGCTCAAGAAGAAATTAGCAGGTCATACCAATATCTCAAACGGGTTAATTGGCTTTAGGTTTGCGATTTGAAACAAGGCGGTACGCTCCTGCACCCACCAAGCTCGCCACGATAGCAGTCGTCCAGTTGTTTGGTTCAGATTCAGAAGTAGTCGTTCCTAGTACGGTAGGCGTACTAGTTGGGACTACTACAGCATCGGGGGAGGGGATGACACTAGGTTTAGGAGTAGGAATTGGTGTACTTGTAGTTTTAGGACTAGCTTTACGTGTAGGTACTACCGTCGGCTTAGGCGTAGGTTTCGGAGTTGAAATAGGCCCATTACACTGAGGGTAGTATGGTGCACAGGTAGTAGAAAGTGACGTACCGTCACAGCAGCCACACCCACAAACTCCTCCATGATGTGAGCAACATCCACTTCTAGCTTCGACATTATCCGCTACGAGAAAAAAGAGAGCGAGAGAAAATAACAAAATGCGTACATACTTCATATCTGGTAATTTTACTCTATAGGTCAATCAGGATAATGTATTCGACTCAAAATCAGTTTATAATATCCTTAACTCAGATGTATATGGCAAAAATAAGATTCCTATCAGTCATTAAGTGGCTAGTTTTTCTACTACCAGCATCAGGGTTGGCCTATCTAGGATATGAGTATAAAGACAACTTCTACTACCTAGTTTCTCTCATATCCTTATTGTTTGGGTTTCTTTTTACAAAATCAGAGTTGTATCAACCAAAAAAGAGTGTTTTTAGCTTTCTTTCTATCAAGAGCATAAAATCGAAAATTATGCGTCTGCAGACGAAAATCAACGGTAGTAGGATACAAAAATTAACAGATACATTATCTGAATCAAAGAAGCATATACCAAAATATCTGGTATACATTCCTACATTTTTAACACTGATTATTTACTTCCAATACATAATTATATTTAAACTTCCAAATGTTGATGGTGTTAAGTCATACATCATCGCATTTATGAATCATATATCAGACAACCCCACGACAAGTTCCATAGTATTAGTAATATCAATAATTCTTGTGTACGCTACCGGGATACGGTCAATGAATTCAAAGGCTATCTTTAAGACATATCTTATTAGCTTTGTAATATCGTTGTTAATAAGTCCCTTACTCGTCTTTGCCATTGGATTTCTACACATGAATTTAATCTCTTTACAGGCAAGAATAATGCCTGATTCTCTTGGAATTGAGAATAATAGAGATAAAGTTATTGAGAAAGTAAAAAACCTAAAAGAAGCTCCTCAAATAGTCAATTCTACAAACAAAGATGAAACGAGCATCCTAAAAGCTATTCTCAGCAGTACACAGAGTGATTATGGTCAGTATTACTTAGACAGTATAGTTACAAAAATACCACACAACCTTATTGCAGATATACCAATCGATCCTGATAGCATTTCATTATTAGGAAAATATTTATTTATTAGCGAAATTAATAAAAATGATATTGAGCAACTTAGTCCCACATTAGGAAAGCTATTAATTTCTTCATCATTAGACTCTAGATATATAAAAGACCCACCAGTAGTTAAAGTACTAGGTAGACAAGAATATCTTAAGTATCGCGAAGATAAAATCAATGAGCAGATTGAAAAAATAGATAAGTACATAGCAGAGGCACAAAAAAACGTTAACATACTTTATACAGGTATATCTAATTCAAAAGGTAACATCTCCTCATCACAAGCTAATATTAGCGACTCTATCTCAAAGAGAGATAGCTTTTATAGTTGGTGTATTAATGCTGGTTATTACTCTTATTATTTAAACCAGTTTTACAGATCTTATTCCGATGAATATTGCAACTCTGGAAGGGAGGAATGGAACGTAATTATTGCTAAGTATGACCAAAATATTAAAGAAAATCAAAACTATCTAGCATATGCTCAAAAAGAATTACCTCAATATCAGGCCATACTTCAACAGTTTAAAGACATTCGTGATAGTACTAATCAACAAAAATCATCTACACCTTACGAGCTCGGACTATTCGAACCAGATAACGAAATAAGGATTGCACTAGATGAAACCAGTTCCAATCGTCTTGCCGATTACTTCTCAACACTTGTTCATGAATACTACCACTATACAAGTTATGTTTCAGAGGAAAAAGTTTTACCTCAATTTTTTGAAGAAGGATTAACTGAGTATTTTGCTCGCAAATCTATAGTAAAAACTCTATCAATAAGCACTAATGAAGGATACCCAGGATTGGTTGTAATTATCAATGAAATGGCTAAAAAAATATCAGATGAAAAACTACTTGATATATATCTTACTAAAAACTATGAAGCTCTGATAGGAGAACTAAACGCAGCATATGGCGAGAAGTTTTATGCTGACAGCTCACTATATTTTGATGTAATCCCGCTGATGGATGCTAATAGCTCATTGAAATACATAAACGACATTCTATTTAGAATAGGTGGTAAAGAAGTCAGTGAAAATGATCTATACAGTAAGAAATCTGACACAAACTAACTTTATCAATTCTTAATTGTTTCAAATGTAAGACTTAGATCATTTGATTTCGAATTACATTTGATAGTAAGTTTATCTTTAGTATTCTCTATTTGCATTGATGACCTATCGAAACTAGCATCAAGGTTATCAGTCTGTGGAGGAGTCTCGTTTAAGTATGTCAAATACTCATCAACGCTTTGTACTGATTCTGAGACGTACTTTTTCGTAATGCTATATACCAATCCATCCTTATATGTGTAAGCCTGACATTGACCAAGTTGAATCGTATCAAAAGAAATTTGACCTAAAATCGGATATGTAGACATCTTGCTACTATTATAATCACGCAAATTAGTATACTTATCCACCATGAGAGCAAATACTTCTTTTCTTAAGATTTTTGAATTTTCATCATTTTCAGAGAACAATCTATCATAATCTATGTGTCTTGAGCCTTCCATTTCTTGCAACTTAGTATATTTATATCCAGCAGATTCTAAATTACCTGAAGCATAGTCCTTCATTACGGCATATAAAGTTCCATAATATTCACGATGCTTAGAGAATGCTTGCTCCGCATAGGGAAAATACTTAACGATCTCATCAAAATGGGGGAATTTATATCCAGAGTCATTATATTTGCTTAAGCCTGAAAGTGTATACAAATTACCCGCTATTAGCTTAGTGTTATTTCCTACTGATTCAGTAAATTCGCCAGAATAGTAATTGTCTTCTAGAGTTTGGAAAAATCCCATCCCTAGATAATCTGTGGCAAGAGTCATACTTGAAGACTCTATCTCCTTTTCATAATATTTAACTTGTGTATTTAAAATATTTGAATAGTACTCCCCTTGGTCTCCTAAAAGGAACTTTGATCTCCAACTGAGATCACGGTATCTATCAAGATTGTTAGAAATCAAGGACTTATATTCTTCATCATTATTTTGAACTTTACTTAATAATTGTTTTAGCTCTACAACCTTTTCTTTACCCTCAGATATTTTTATCTTCTCTAAAGACGAAAAATATTCTACCAACGGAACAGAAAGCTCATTATTCAACTTCGAGGATCTATCGCTAAACTTAAGCTCTTGAATATCAGTTTCGTTAACTAGATTAGAAAGCATCTTAAAGGAAGACCACTCAAAATACTTGTATCCTACGACCGAGATTAGAAATAGGAGAAAAAATAGAAAGACTCCAATTTTCGCTGAACCAGACTTTTCATTTTTCATATCTGGTAATTATACTACCACTTGTCTAGTAAAAGGGGCTCGCCAGAGTAAAGAGCTATTTTCATTCATGTACCAGGTTCTAACATAGTCCGCTACCGCCAACTTTTTATCACCACATCTGGAAGCTCAAAACTCAGTTCGAACCTGTAAAAATATCGGTTATTAATTCATTTCCTTTTCACCAGTAAGAATCCAATGCACACCTACTCCAGATAGGGTTGGACTTCCAAGTCGAATTCTGGTATTTATAAATCCTGCATTTTTCATCTTACGAATATATATTAACGACATTACTGGTAATATAAACTCTGTCCAAGAGGCTACGATCTTTCCACCTGGCTTCAACACTCTATTAGCCTCTTCTACGTAATCCCAACCACTTGTTCCAAACAAGGAATTATCTTCGGATATTCTACTCATTCCTGTAAAGTTGCTGGCAATAACTGTATCAAAAGTATTGTCATCGAATGGCAGATCACGAACAGCATCACCTATAACATGTGATGCTCTACCAGATTCCAATTTAGGTTTATTTTTATTTTTGTCTAGCCAAAAGAGATATGATTTTTTAGCTTTTTCTTGAGCATTCCTATTTATATCCAGGGCTACATATACTCCATCTTGACCTACTTCACCTGCTAATGCTTTGTATTCTATATCTCGACCCGATCCTACTTCTAATACTTTTTGGCCATTTTTAATATTTGCTTCCCTTCCCAATACCCAGTAATTTAACTTTTTTAACTGAGCTAGTCGAATAATTGGCCAAATTTTTTCGTTATAAGTATCTATCATCTTGGGTAAATCTAAGACCTCAGACAACTTAGTAAAGATGCCTAATTCCTTTGGTCGACTATTGTCCATATTCATACAGGTATTTTAGCATTTAAATCCTGATGATAGGTTCTAACATGGTCCACTACCGCCAACTTTTTACTAGCTATTTTCTACGATTAAATCGCCTATTTAATTCCACCGCCATACTCTCATCAACTTCAAAAGTTCGAATATATGACTCTCGCTTAAAAGATTTTCCCACCATTACATCGAAATCTGAGTGTAAACCATGCCTCATCTTAAGCGAATGATGGATTAAAGCTAGCTTTGATCCATTAAGGTAGAAATCTTCCAATAAACTAATTCTAGGAACTTCTCCATTAACTATCGCGGGTTTAATCATTTCATACGATCCAGGTGCAGCAAAATACAGCAGCATTGCTTCATCATGAGATAGGGTGTAGATAGTAGGAATGGTCAAATCATCTATTTCTGCATAATGTTTAATCCACTCAACCAAGTAGCTTGCCGAATCGCCTGGAGCGACATACTTCTTAGACGACTCTTTAGATAAGTAGTGAGTAAATCTACGTGCTAAACCCTGATACTCTTTGTCAAAAATCATTATGAGAGTATATCAATAGGCCTATAACATGTCAAATGTCACTTCATTACTGAATTGAAATACCAGGTTCTAACATAGTCCGCTACCGTCAACTTCAATAGATCAAAATATATCAACAATTGTATACACATAGAAGCTAATGCTAAAATGAACTATGATTTTAGCAGACGACGAAACAGGAGTAGAAGCAGGAAACCAACTGTACAACGAGATGGATACTAGCTTGCGTTTAATGTTGGGAGAACAAGCTATATACGTTGAGTCGGCATCAGGAAACCTAGAGAGAGAAACTTCTAGAGTCTGGACGTCCCTCCAGTTTAGCGAACAGCGTGAACTCAGGAAAAAAAATCGACCTAATGAAATTTTTCACAACGCATCAACTGCAGAAGATGTTTTGGGTAAATTGCAGACGAGCGGCATCGAACAAACAAGCTACGATCTTCATCCAGAATCAGAAGAATTGCCATTGCATCATCCAATGATATTATTGTGCGAATACGCGACGTCAGATGGTACTAAATCTCTACCACCAAGTGAAATAGCAAGGACATCTCAGTTACTTCTTAGCCAACTTGAAGAGCGGGTAAATCCTCCAAAGAAGTTCAATATGGCAACACTGTTAAGCGCTTTCACTTCATCGAGCCAAAAAGCAACGATGGCCGCAGAACTAGCTGAAGCAAAAATGCTTGGCAATATAGTCTCAAAAATTTTACCTACAGATAAAGCTTAAAATTTAATTTTTTATCAATGAATCCTGTAAATACCAGGTTCTAACAAAGTCCGTTACCGCCAACTTTAATATATCAAAATAGATCATATTTCAAATAGTTAGAACCTGATAGAATTAACTAATGAATTCACTCATTTTCGCCTGGATCGCATCAATTACTTATGGTCTATATGCAGTAACTGCCAAACTCATTGGAAAATATCAACTAAAAAATAGTAATCAGTTTTCATTTTTTATAACACTATTTAGTGGGATTATTATGTCTGCTATCTCTTACTATAACGGTGGTAGGCTAGCAACTGAGTGGACATACATATTACTAGCAGGACTATTTCTCTCAATCGGTAGCGCATTTTATCTTGCCACACTCAAAGTTTTAGATGTTTCTGTTATGTCACCACTATTTAATGTACGAGTAGCGATTACGGTAATCCTAGGAGCAATACTTCTGGGTGAATCACTAACCACTAAGTCCGTCTACCTCATTATTCTTATTTTTATTGCTGGATTTTTTGCAACAATGGATGAAAGATTCTCAATTAAGGCGTTTCTAAACAAGAATATCGGAATAGGGTTATTTTTTATGTTCATATTATCTATCCAATCTTTGCTAATAAACAGGGCAATAGATCAAACCAACTATTGGACTGCCATGCTTTGGATGTCGATACTAGCTCCAATTTTTTCTTTCCTTTTTTTGTATCCAAAATTCAAGCATGATTTGCCTAACACAAAACTAAATCAATATATTGGCGTATTAATACTTTCTGTGATTGGAGGAATTGGAGATCTATCTGCATATAAGGCATTTGAAGGAAATGTCGGACTATCATCTGTGATTATTTCTCTACCCGTTTCAATGATCCTAGCGTTTGCACTCTCATTATGGAAGCCTGATCTCATGGAGAAACATACCATCAAAGTTTACACAGTAAGATTCTTTGCAGCCGTGGTTATGATTTGGAGTGCATTACAACTAAAATAGGTTCTAACATCGTCAACCAGTGCCAACTCCAACATTGACAATTATAGGACAAGTGTTAATATCTGAAAGATGAGTATAAGTGAGTATCCTGATGTAGTAACTAGCTTTTGCCGAAAGCTAGAACCGAAGCTTACGAGTCAAAGTGAATTAGAACTTCTTACTGCTGTATTAGCACTAATTATCACATCATTACAAAAATATCCAGATTCAATTTTAGAAACACAACAAGATAAAATAACTACTTGGCAATTTAAAGAGAATGGAATATTTCTGCCAGATAGTGCATACCCAGTACCAACTCCAAAGCATTTTGTACCACAGGTTGTATTTACCAGAAACAGTGAAACATATATTGAAAATCTATCAATAAATTTGCATCCACGAATGCCTATAGGTAGTTTTGGCTTTGACACAGTAATCTGGGAAAGAAACAAGGAAGGCATATTTGTATTAAATGGACATCCTGTAAATAATCCCTCCACCGCAGGAAAAAATGCTTTAAGTGGATATATTTCCATTGAAACAAATCTTATAAAGTAGAATAATCATTAACAAAATTGGTTCTAATATTTTAAACCTAGCGCAAAGACCAATATAACCTTACTTATCTGTAAAAGACTTCCTCATATCAATCACATATCTCTTAGCCATCTGTTTATTAGCTAGGTTATCCCACGCTTTATTGATCTCTTTAATTTCAATCAGTTCGATTTCAGGCAGAATATTGTTCTTAGCGCTATATTCAAGCATTTCTTGTTTTTCTTTTATACCACTAATACCTTGTTATAGCTACACCCTCTCCCCACGCGCAAAATGACTTATCGCTGCATCAACTATATTTTGTAAATAATCCGGGAATGCGATCCCATCTATCACTTCGCTCTCTATACTCTCCATTTCTTCGGTCGCATCGTACACCGATGGGTTTGCGTTAGTCTCTAGGATATATGGGCGACCCTCGCGCATCCGCACATCAAAGCGGGCATACCCCCATAAACCTAGTTCTTTAAAAGCACGTAAACACTGCTGCTCTAGTAGGTTCCACTCTTCCTGAGTTAGGTTAGCCTGATCATAGTAAGTGTGGTTATAGTCGGCACTATTTTCACTCCACTTTGCATCATAAGTCTGGAATGACATCGGGTCACCCTCACCAAAGAGCATTTCGACAACTGGCAATATCTTGACCTCACCTTTATCTTCAACTAGATATACCAATAATTCACGTCCTGCAATAAACTCTTCTATTAACACTTTTTGCTCAAATTCTTTGAGCTGTCTATTAACCACTTTTTCGAGCTGTAATCGATCAAATGCTACCGCGTCCGTACTAAGCCCTATACTACAGTGTTCTAAGTGTGGCTTAACAATGACAGGGTAGGGGATATCCTCCGGGATCTCGCTAGCTGTGCCTACTCCTACTCCCCATGGTGTCATGACTCCGATCTTAGTTAATGCCTGCTTCATTAATATCTTATCGCCGGTCAAAACAAAGAGATTCTCACTAGATCCAGTAACCGGGATATTCAAACGTCGCATATACTCAAATGCTCGCTCAGCTAGAGTTATATCTAGCCCACACCACTCAACTAGATTAAAGATACACTCAGCATTGATCTCTGCGATACTCTGTATAGTCAACTCAGTAATCGGATAAATCTCTGTCTCATGACCACGAGCTCTCAGGCCCTCTGCTACTTTGTTGGCAATTAGCGCAGTGTCTTCGTCCGCCGCCGCATACTTGGTTTTTTTCATTCGCTCACTAGGTGTGCTATAGACAATTGCAATTCTCATTCCTTCAGTATAGACCATCTCAAACCATATCATCCTATGATATAATCTGGCTATGAACGTACACAAAGTTACTAGGCAAGTCAAAAAGGTCTCCGATCTCTACGCTCGCAAGTTCGGGATTAGGAGAGACAGTAACTGGTACATCCTCAAACTACAAGAAGAGATGGGTGAACTGATCCAGAGCTACTTAATGATGAAAGGTAGAGCAAGGAAAAAAGACAAATCTCAAGAAGAAATAACCAATGATTTTCGCAAAGAAATGGCCGACGTCTTCTGTCATGTACTACTCCTCGCAAAACATAACAAAATTAACCTCGAAAAAGAGATCCAGGACAAATGGTTAGTCTGGGATAAGACTTAAGTTTTACAATTATTTTCTCTTTGTAGTATGCTGTAGTCCATATGCAGAGGTTTTTGCGACTCGTCGCGTTTTTGGGTGTCAGTGTAGTATTTTTTGCATCTGTAGTCTTACTCTATCCTAGTTTTTCGGACAGTCGAGGCACTTCTGGACTCCTCAAACAAGAGATGCTCACTTTTGGTAGCGATGCCTTTATCTTTGCCGCAATCCCACATACCACCCTAGAGATCAAAACTGCGATTGCGAGCGAGGATGCCAGGCCGCTCTTGATCGAAAACTATCTTACCCACTACAAATCTCCTATGGCTGGTCACGGTGACTATATAGTCAAAACAGCAGATCACTTTGGGATCGATCCTTACCTCGTCGTCGCTATAGCTCAGCAGGAGAGTAATCTGGGCAAACTAATGCCTCCTAGCTGTCACAACGCCTGGGGTTGGGGCATCCATTCCAAGGGCACTCTCTGCTTTGATACTTGGCAAGAAGGGATTAACACCTTTACTCAGGGTCTAGCCGAAAAATATGCTGCCTATGGCCTCCGTACCCCAGAGCAGATCATGACTAGGTACAACGCTACTTCGCCTGGTGGTGCCTGGGCCAAAGGTGTCAATCAGTTTTTGGATGAGCTCCACTCTGGTAACTGGTAACGTCTCTCGAGTAAATCGTTCCACATTTCACTTGACAGCCCTATAGTCTGTGGTAAACTCCGCGGACTATGAAGAAAATAGGGTCAGTACTCATTAGTTTAGTAATAATGCTCATGAGCAGCAAGAGTGTTCTCGCATTCGATCACGATATGCGACCACTAGCTATGCGTGCAGTTTTTGAAAAATACAACTCACCCATGATTGGATTTGAGACAGAACTGATCCAGATTGCCGAGAAGTATGGACTTGACTGGACCCTCATGGCCGCCATTGCCGGTACCGAATCTAGCTTTGGCAAGCGGATGCCCGCTAACTGTATTAATCCTTACGGGTGGGGCATCTACGGTGGCAATAAACTCTGTTTCAAAAGCTTTCCTGAGGCAGCCGAGGCGGTAGCCAAAGGTATATCTACTAGGTACAACACTAGTAGTCTAGAAAGTATTGGTCGCACCTACAACAAAGTGAGCACCGAAGGATGGATTAACCATACCAGATCATTTATGAACAAGATCAAAAATGCTAGTATACCTGTCGCAGATCTTCCTATTGAGTTATAATTCACACTGCACTAAATAAGCCAAGGTGGCGAAATGGTATACGCGCACGCTTTAGGAGCGTGTGGAGCAATCCATGGAGGTTCAAGTCCTCTCCTTGGCACATATTATTTACTAACTCTCATGAGTTCGTAAATAATATATCGAGATAGGACCTGACCGTAGGTGAGAGTCTGCACTTCAAGCGCGATAGCGCGTGAGAAATGTGCACTTCAAGAGCGAAGCTCCTGAGAAATGCCTCATTCGGAGACCCTCCAGACACGAAGTTGTCTGGGAGACCTCTCCAAAAATATCAAAGACCAAGTCCGAACTATCATCATGTATAATGCCAAATCATATGACAAAAACAACTAAAGCAACCAAAGAAAAATCACTATTTACCAAGTCAGCAGACGGCTCAATCGAGTTTGAGCTAACTATCCCAAAAGCTGATTTAGCTCACGCCTACGAAGAGACAGTAGCTGAGTACGCTGCACGAGTCACAGTCCCTGGGTTCCGCAAAGGCAAAGCTCCAGCTGCAATGGTCGAAAAATCTCTAGATAAGGCAGAACTACTCGCTCACTCGCTAGAACACGCTTTTCCCAAGGTATATACCGAGTTTATCCAAAAGAATGAACTACTTCCTCTCGTTGACCCAGAGGTAGTTCCCAAATCCATGAAACCAGGTGAAGACTGGACCATGAATGTAAAAACTGCGACATTCCCCGAACTAAAACTAGGCGACTACGAAAAAAAACTCAAATCTATCAAGACTTTCAAAGACGAAAAAGACAAACTTCCAGAGTACTTTGATATACTCCTCGAGGATATCAAGTTTGAGATCTCACCCACTCTAGTGATGGCCGAGACCAAAGCGGCTGTACAGAGACTAGCCAAACAGTTGAGCGCCCTCAAGCTAACAGTCGAGGATTACGCAAAATCCATCAAAAAAACTGTTGACGAACTAGTCAAAGATTACGAGGGGACAGCCAGGACCAATCTCCAACTCGAATTTATCCTCTACGAAATCGGCAAATCTCAAGGGTTTAAGCCTGAAGAAAGACAACTTACACTTGACTTTCTACGCAAGTTATAGGATAATACTTGCATCTGTTATGTATAATAGGTGCGTATGAACGACCCCTTCAAAAACTTTAAACCACTAAACGATACTAGAGCTAAACAAAAAACTCCCAACGTGCGCTCAGACGGCTTTGCCGAGAATATGCGTGACATGGGTAGCTCAGTAGTCAAATCACTCAAGAATGATGTGATTAAGGGCACTGCCGAGAGCATCTTTAATCAGATCTTAGGCACTACCAAAAGACAATCAATCCCCGAAACCAAAAATCCACTAGATCAGGCTCAGCTAGAGCAGATAATCGCCGAGCGGGAAGCTGCAGCCTACGAAGCAGGCAAGACTGAGTCAGCGCCTAAGCACGTTAGTAGTCTCAAAGAGAGTCAGGTACTCTTTAGTTTTGCTGACGAAAAATTAAAACAAGAAATTAATGGCGTTAGGTCAGAGCTAGCTATGCTAGTGACCACAATGGGCAAAGTAGAGAAACAGGTAGAGCTCGCAATCATGGACAATATCACAGAGACCGGCGTCTACCACCTCAACTACTTCCACAAACTCAAAGAATGGATCAAATTTATGCGTAAGAGTCTCGAAGATGCCTCGCTCTGGCTCGCAACCTCAAAAGGCCGCAAAGGGAAGGGCTATTACTGGAATCAAGTTGCTAACTCTGGATCAAAATACAGTATGTCTCAAGAGCGCGCTGTTCAGATGGGTGCAGGGTAAGGCTAACTAGTCGCAATCCCACCTAGGCTGGAGTACGTACTTTTTCCTCTTTTTTTGCTACAATACACTCTATTAATCGGGCGGTTAGCTCAGTTGGTACGAGCGCTACATTGACATTGTAGAGGTCATAGGTTCGATCCCTATACCGCCCACAAACAACAAAACATTTCTCTAAACTTGCTATAATTCATACATCTTTGCCAAAGTAGTTTACGCAAAATCTCTCGATTGTATCGAGAAGACATAGGTTCATCTCCTATCTTTGGCTCATATGGAAAATTATCTAAAGCAGTTACTTACAAAAATCGCGCCGTATGAACCAACGGCAGAAGACCTAAAATCTTACTCCAGAAATAGGATTGAATATATCTTTGACAAACTAAATCGTAAAAAGTTTAGACGAAAAAAAATGGGACAAGAGTCCTTAAATAATCTCAAAATAAAAATCCAAGAATCAATCAAAAAAGAATCTCCCATTCAGCTCGTAATACCATTTGGCGGCTACAAACATTTTTGGAGCACCTCACACCCAGAACCAGATTGGGCCGAGTTATTTCAATTTAGATACATTACCGAGTATGTTCAACCAATAGCCGCACTCTATCAACCTGGCGTTACCATCGAATATGTCTCCGAAGATCTTATAGTCCCTCGCATGGACAACTATCCTAAAGAATCAATTGAAACTTACATGAAAAGATTTAGCGAACTATTATACTGGTATCAGAAACAGTTGAGTTCTAATATTCATTTTTCTGTCTCCCGCGTGTCATCCATGTGTGACAAAGAAAAACTCACAAAAGAAGTACTCTCAAAAATCCCAGAAAAAAGGCAAGCTTTCGAATTGCTATCAGTCAGTGACAAAGATAAAGAATTAAAACGCAGTCATAGATCTGTTTACTGGAAAGGGGAGATCGATCTCACTCATCTTACAGACCAAGAAAAGCTTGAAAAAATCATCGAGTCACGCCTGATTGAGCTAACTTTTTACGAGACCGAATCTCAGCCAGAATATATAGGCAACTACTATGGTGATAATAACCGGATCTGCGTAGTTTTTTCCTTTGGGCTCTCTCAGGACAATGCCTTTGATGATTTGACTCTAGGATCAGCACACGGGTCAATCGCCGAGTTTTGGATTGGAAGGGGAGTAATAGAAAATCCAAAGTTACCGCACCCTCGCATAATCACAGCCAAACAATACGAACAAGTAAAAGAACATATACAAAAAATCCCAGTTAATCTTGGTCTTGAAGGCAAAAATTACTCCTTAATCGAAATTGTTCCATCAATAGCTTCATGAACAAGTAATGCAAATATTCCTAAACCCACCCACCACAACAAACGACAAATGCCTGATCTTGATCGGTGGAGTAGGTGACCCATCCGAAATTTTTAAACCACTCATCAACAAGCTGGTAAGCCCACTCCCTAACCACACTATCTGCACATTTACTTTTAGTCAAAAAAGTAACGATGTGAGCTTGCTCAACCTACAATCAAAAGAGTTGGGAGAGGTCATAAATCAGTTGATCAATCGCCACAACTTCAAAAAATTAGATCTTTGGTGTACCAGCATGGGCTCTTATGCTACTGCTAAAGCCCTGCTCAATCATGATTACGCTCATAGTATCAATCATGCCATCTTCTTTGACCCTGCAGATTACTATCTGGATGACATTGCGATGGATGTTGAGCAAGAAACTACCTGGTCTGGTTATCAGGATTATCAACCCACCAAACCAACCATTAGTACTCAGATGACCAAGTTAGCATCTAAGACTATAGTGGATGTAGTACATCTCACCGTGCGGAACCATGGAAATAAAGGGTATATAGAGACGGACTACTTACGACGCAATATCGATATTCCTTCAGGATTCGCTAGGCTAAACACTCAAATGGTTAAAAGTTTTTACAAAAATACTCCTACAGTCAATAAAGGTAAATACATCGAAATCAACAACCTACCCCATGCCATATTCCGAGATGGTGACATTGAGTATAATCTAAATAACATTTGTACTCATCTAGAGGAATCTCTTAACTAAGCCTGCTATACTTAGCACATAAATAATTTAAGGATTATATGCCAGATCACAATCAAGAACACTTAGATCATCTTCGTCACTCTGCCGCCCATTTACTCGCAGCTGCTGTTGCCGAGCTATATCCCAACGCCAAAAGGACGATAGGACCTGCAATCGAGAATGGCTTTTACTACGACTTTGATTTTGGCGATACCAAAATAACTGATACAGACCTCCCCAAGATCGAAAAGAAAATGCGCCAATTAGTTACTTCCTGGAAAAATTTTGAACGTCACGAACACAGTGTTGAAGAGGTCAAAGCTGAGTTTAGTGGTAACGAATATAAACTAGAACTCATTAATGAATTTAGTAGTGAGGGTCAGATCCTAACTGTTTATAAATCAGGCAACTTCCGCGACCTGTGTCGTGGTGGACACGTCGATGAACCGAGCCGAGCTCTCAAATTCTTTAAACTCACTAAGCTCGCTGGTGCCTACTGGCGCGGTGACGAGAAGAACAAGATGTTAACTCGCATCTATGGCACCGCTTTCGAGACTCAAGAAGAACTAGATCACTATCTCTGGCTCCAGGAAGAAGCCAAGAAGCGTGACCATCGTAAACTCGGTCGGGAGCTGGATCTCTTTAGTTTCTCTGACTATGTCGGCTCAGGTATGCCTCTATATAGCCCCAAAGGCGCACTCGTTCGCCGTCTCCTAAATGGTTACGTCGAGGAGCTTCAGAGTAGTCAGGGCTACTACCAGGTACATACTCCCCAAATCGCCAAAGCCGAGCTGTTTAAAAAGAGTGGACACTACGACAAATACAAAGAGGATATGTTTAGGGTAGTCTCTAACTACAGCGATGAAGAGTTTTTCTTAAAACCCATGAACTGTCCCCAGCATACCCAGATCTATGCTGCGCAAGCCAGGTCTTATCGCGATCTACCCCTACGCCTCACCGACTTTGCCATGCTCTATCGAGACGAAAAGCCAGGGGAGCTGAATGGTCTTGCTCGTGTCCGTAGCTTTAGTACCGACGACGCGCATATTTTTTGTCGCGAAGATCAGGTCGATGCCGAGGTAGATATGGCCTTAGCCATGACCAAAGAGATCATGGAGGCTTTTGGCTTTAAATACCGCTATCGTTTAAGTACTAGAGACGTCGAGCATCCAGAAAAATATCTGGGTGACCCCAAAGTCTGGGACAAACTCGAAAAATGGGCAGTCACTATCATGGAGCGCAACAACATCCCTTACTACGATGGACCCGGCGAAGCCGCGTTCTACGGCCCCAAGATGGATCTCATGGCAACCGACGCACTCGGTCGTGAATGGCAGCTCTCAACCGTCCAGATCGATATGGTGCAGCCAGAACGATTTGAACTAGAATATACAGCCGCAGACGGCACCAAGGCACGTCCCGTCATGATCCATCGGGCGATCCTCGGCTCCTCTGAGCGCGCTATGATGGTACTCCTAGAGCATTATGCAGGCGCACTCCCTCTCTGGCTATCCCCAGTCCAGGTCAGTCTCCTCCCGATCTCAGAGAATGAACTAGGCTATACCCAGGAACTAGGGCATAGTCTCACTCTCGCAGGGATTAGAGTCGAAGTCGACGAGAGCAATCGTACTTTAGGTAAAAAAATGGTACGGGCACGGGAGCAAAAAGTACCATATATGGCAATAATTGGCACAACCGAGTTAGAGAACAAAACAATTACTCTCAAAAATAGAGCAGGAGAACAGATCACCTTAACAATAGATGAGGCAATAGCCAAGTTAAAGCAAGAGAGTTTAAGTAAAATTTAAACCAACTTGTAGGGGCGGACCCCTGCGTCCGCCCGGTTTTTAATGTATAATACCCTCTAACGATGAAGTACTACGCTATTAATAGTTTTATCAAAGCTCCAGAGCTCCGCGTCGTGGACGAAACAGGCAAGCAGGTAGGTCTCATTAGTAGAGAAGATGCCCTAGAAAAAGCTCGCAATCTCGGGGTCGACCTAGTCGAGATAGCCCCAATGGCCAAGCCACCTGTCGCCAAACTGATCGACTTTAAAAAGTTTAAATACATCGAGGCCAAGAAGGAGAGGGAGAGTAAAGGTGGTAGTGGCAAAGTCGAACTCAAAGAAATCCGCTTTACTCCATTTATTGCCCAAGGTGACATGGACTCACGCCTCAAGAAGATCAAAGAATATCTAGGTGATGGTGACAGAGTCAAAATTGTGGTAAAATTCACCGGTCGCCAAATTACCCGCGTGGAATTTGGTCACGAACTTATCAAAAAAGTAATGCTGGGACTAGAGGGTATTGCCACTCCCGATGGAGTAGCCAAACTCCAGGGGAAACAACTATTCCTCATCCTCAATCCAGCTAAGAAAAAATAAAATATGAAACGCAAAACTCGCAAATCTCTCGTTCGCCGTATCAAAGTAACCAAAACAGGCAAAATGATCCATCGCACCCAGAATATGCGTCATCGCCGAGCACGCAAAAGCTCATCCCAGGTCAGACGCATGAAAACAGTTAAGTTCTTAATTGGTGGTACAGGTCGTCGTATTAAAAAAGCACTAGGAATCTAAATCTATGACAAGAGTAAAAGGTGGACCAACTAAAAGAGCAAGGCACAACAAAGTACTAAAGCGCACTAGCGGTTTCCGCATGACCAAAAACAGGTTATGGAAGGTCGCCCATGAAGCCTACCTCCATGCACTAGACTATAGCTTCCAAGGTCGCAAAGATCGAAAGAGCGATTTTCGCTCACTCTGGATCGTTCGTATTAACGCAGCTCTCCGCTCCATTGATCCTGCTCTTACCTATTCTCGCTTTATTGCTCTCATGAGTACCAAAAAAATCGAGCTCGATCGCAAGGTCTTAGCTGGTATCGCAGTCCAGGACCCAGATACCTTCAAAAAAATAGTCGACCAGGTCAAATAGTTCTTCGTTTCCAATCTTATTTTGGGGGTTGACACTTTTCAGTCCCATAGTGTATTATGCACTTCTTGCGAGAAGCAACCATCCGCAGCTTCCCACTAATACGGGATGTCTGGCAGGAAGGTTGCTTTTGGCGTATATAAGCGCTATATTGCAAATATGGCAACAAAAATTCTCACTACCGACCAAAAAATAGATCTAATTTTAAGCAAAGTATCAGGCTTAGAAAAAAATCAGAGCAATCTGGAAAAGAATCAGAGAAACCTAGAAAAGAATCAGAAAATCTTGGAGAAGAGTCAAGCAGTCATGCAGGATGACCTAAATAGTCTCAAGCGAGACGTTGCCGACTTAGTTGTTATGGCAACTGATACTCTT
>DALYFH010000005.1:0-15876 GCA_031972135.1 Candidatus Woesebacteria bacterium | reverse complement strand
CGCAGCCAAAACAGCCGATAGAGTCTCACATATCGAATCTCATTTATCAAAAAAATCTGGCTTTACCCCCTTTACCAGCGGGGCGTTTGTTGCATAATTGATTAAACAATTCATTGCACATACCAACCCCGCAAACAAACAAGCGGGGTTTTTTAATGCTAAATACGCTAAAATAGAAAGACATATATGACCGAAGCACTATACTTATCAGACTCAACTCTAAATCATACTAGCGCCAAAATAGTCGAGGTAGGCAAGGACTATTTGATCCTAGACCAGACGATTTTTTATCCTCAAGGCGGAGGGCAACCCAGTGATAAAGGAGTTATTAGGTCAAAGTCATCAGAGTTGCATATAAAATCAGTCGAATACAACGGTGGTAACATTAAGCATATCGGTGCATTTAAAGGTATCTTCAATGTTGGGGATTCTGTTGAGCTAGAGCTAGATCAAGAGCTCAGGTTAAAGCATACCCAATGGCATACAGCCGGACATCTAGTCGATCTTGTAGCACGCGAACAATATCCAGAACTGATCCCTATCCGAGGTATGCATGGGATCGGTAAAAAATTATTCATAGAGTATGAAGGTCAGCACACGCTAGATACAGTTGTTCTAACATCAAAAGTTAAAGCGCTCATAAACTCAAGTCCAATCATCAAAACCCAGTTTGTCACCCTAGAAGAGCTCAAAAAAATAGCCAACTGGCTTCCTGCCAAGCTCCCAACTAGCAAAAAGCTCAGGGTTTTGAGTATCGGCGAGAACTATCACATCCCTGACGGTGGCACCCAGCTAAAAAATGGTGATGCTATCTGGCCAATCTCAATTGTCACTATTGAACACACTGCTAACTCAACACTTATTCACTACCTAGTCACACAACCTGTGTTAAAGAAATCTAACGCGTTAAACATGCCTACGCGTACCATATCCTCCTCAGCCAACCTTGATCAACAAATCAAAGAAACTTCAGAAAATTTAGTATCCGAACTTACATCCATCGATTCAGAGTCAGAGCTAGATATTGTGTACATAAAGTACCTGGGCAAAAAGGGGATAGTCAACGATCTCATGAAAGACTTACAAGGATATAGCTTAGAAGACAAGAAAAAGTATGGCCCGCTCCTAAATGAATTAAAAAAATCTATTGAGTCAGCAATAGAGTCCAAACGAGCAGAATTGGCAGCAAATAGTAGCAAATCAGACATCGATCTAACAATCCCAGGCAGCATCCTCCCTACAGGTCATCTTCACCCCACCACTACCATAATCAGAGAGATGAACGAGTTCTTCCGCTACCTCGGCTTTAGTATTGGCGAAGGGCCAGAACTCGAAGATGTCGAGTATAACTTTCGCCGTCTCAACCTCCCCGAGGGGCACCCTGCTACAGATCTCCAAGATTCACTATTCGTAGAAGAACCCCAGTACCTCATGCGCACCCACACTAGTAGTGTTGAGACTAGGATGCTTTCCGAGTATCACGACCGATTGCCCCTCCGAGTGGTAGTGCCAGGCAAATGCTATCGTAACGAAACCAATAGTGCGACCAACACTAGCTTCTTTTACCAATATCAAGGTTTTGTCGTAGACAAAGGGATTACGATCCAACATCTCAAAGATACCCTTACCAAATTTCACAAATTCCTATTTGGTGATGACGTAGTTCTTCGCTTCCGCTACAAGTATTACCCAGAGGTTAGTCCAGGTATGGGCGTTGATATGCAATGTAGATTTTGCAAAGGGGCTGGTTGTTCAGTATGTAAGTACCGTGGCTTTATCGAAGTACTAGGTAGTGGCATGATCCACTACAACACCATGAAGGCTTGTGGTATCGACCCCGAGATCTACACTGGCTATGCCTTTGGCATGGGACTTGATCGATTGGTCATGAGTAAATACGGCATCAAAGATATCCGAAAACTCTACGGAGGCGAACTCGTATATATATGAAAATCCCGCTAAACTGGCTCAAAGATTATGTCGAAACTAACAAATCCCCTAGGGAGATTGCCGCTAGCTTTACTCAGCTCGGCCTCATGCTCGACAAACCGGAGGATGGCTCAGGAGTACTCGATCTAGAGCATCGTATGGACCGCTCCGACTGGCTCAGTATCATTGGTTGTGCGCGTGATTTTGCAGCCTTTGAAAAACTAAAACTCAAATATCCAGAAACAAGTACCAAAAAGTTAAGCAAAGTCACACCTAGTGAGATGATCGAGATCACTGTTAATACTCCTCATGTTCGACGCTTTAATACCCGGTTAGTCAAAAATGTGAAAGTTGCTGAGTCACCAGATTGGCTCAAAGACCGACTCACTGCTTACGGCATCAAGAGTATTAACAATGTGGTAGACATCACCAACTATGTCATGGTCGAGCTCGGTCAGCCCATGCACGCTCAAGATACCGCCAAACTAAAAAAACGAGAGATCACATTACGAAAAGCGGCTAAAGGAGAGAAAATCAAGACTATACTCGGAACCACAGTTACACTAGATCCAGAGATTTTTGTACTAAGCAGTGGGGGGGTGGGCACAGTTATTGGTGGCATAGTCGGCGGCATAGACACATCAGTAACTAAAGGTACGACAGAGATAATCCTCGACGCCGGTAACTATGATCAATCCGTTATCAGAAAAAATAGTCGAAAACTCAAAATCATTAACGAAACAGTGAGCCGCTATGACAAGTTCCTCCACCCAGATCTCTGCGAAATTGCGCTTGATCGTGCCACCCTCTTACTCGAGACCTTAGCTGGTGCGACAGTCTATAACAACTTTGATTACTACCCAAATCCCACCAAATCAGTAATGATGACTTTTACCTACAAAAGACTCAAAACTCTTAGTGGTATGGATATACAGATAAAAGACGTTAAGCGGGTCTTAACAGCACTTGAGTATCAAATAGTAGATGAGACCAGAGACTCGCTAAAACTAGTTATTCCTTACTTCCGCACCGATGTCGAAGTAGAGGACGACATAGTCGCTGACATCCTGCGGATTAGCGACTATAGCAATATCCCGACATCTCCCCTCACCACTCCAGTGCCAACAGACATTACGCCCATGATCCTACGATTCGAAGAGTATCTTCGAGATCTCCTAGTTGCTCAGGGTGCACACGAACACATTACAGCTAGTCTCGTCAAAGAAAGTGGAAGTGATGGAGAGATTTTGCTGAGTAATGCGCTCTCGACCGACCAAAATGCCCTAAGACAATCGCTCACCCCCAACCTGACGTCAGTGTACGACAACTACAACAAGCATAAAATCATAGACCCACTATTATTTGAGATAGGCAAGGTCTTTAATAAAGCAAAGTCAAACTATCTCGAAACTAGTGAGTTGGCAGTGTATGGGAGTCCTGAGCGTGTAAGCTCTTGCCTCTCTACCTTGATGTACCAACTAGGCATAGGATTTGTAGTAAATAACGAAGGGCAGATCAAAGTAGGGGATAGCATAGTCGGGCAAAAAGACAGTCATTCATTTGTACTCTATACTTCCACTCTAACCAGTCATTACCATAAATACGGGGGTATCGTGAGTGAATTTGAACATGTTATCAAGCGGGATCTATCTTTAATCGCGTCAAATACTGTTAGTTACTACGACATCACAAAAACTATTGAATCAACGAACCCAAAATTCACATATCTTTCTAAAATGGTAACAAGAGTAAATAATAATATTAACTATGTATTAACTCTTACCTGGCCAGAGAACTATCCTGATGTAGATACCGAGCTCGCAGCGGTAATTAAACTACTGAATAAAGAACTCAAAGTCACCTCAAAATCTTAAATCTAGCTAAGGGATAGGGGATGGACTGGGGCTGGGTGATGGAGAGGGGCTAGGAGATGCACTCCAGTCCATATTCACTCCTATTTTTAGCTTTGTATCCTTTTCATTCCCATCTTTGGTTTTTACTTTGGCCATCAGTTCGTAGGTCCCATTAGGCAGATTTATATTGGTCGAAATCGATTTTTCAGCACCAAAACTCTCAATCTCACTCCCATTACTATATAGCCTCACCCACTCGATTTCTTTTGCCGTAGTAACCCGGATCCTTACCTCAAAACTATTAGAATCGATACGACTCTCGTTTCCTGGTTTATCAAAACCTATTACTAGATCTGTGTCAGCACTACAGTACTCTCGTGGCACTTTGTATTTTGGGTCACCCTGACTATCAATCCAGGACTCTATATCATCTTCCCATTTGGTGCTTTCAGGTTTGAGTACATAAAACTCCTTTTCGCTATATTCACCACGTGCTACATCTACTTCTGGAGCTAGCTTATTCTCGTCACTCCGACAGACCCTAACCTTGGTATGTATTGGGTCAGGCTCAGTTGGTGCTGTCCCTTTAACAAAATAATCTGCGCGGGTTGGGTAGCCATCATGCTCTGGATAACCTGATACTGTGTCTACTTGTTTTGCCTCAACGCTACTTGGCGCAACAAAATCTTCGCCTTTATATTTCTCCCAAGATTTGAGCATGATCTTTCGCCAGATAGGTGATGCTCCTGTTACACCCGATGCCACATCTTTCATTGGGGAGTTATCATTATTTCCTACCCAGACACCGACTACAGAGTTTGTACTCCACCCGATAGTCCAGTTATCACGCTTATCATTAGTCGTACCAGTCTTAACCGCGATTGCTCTCCCATTCATATTCAAATAGCTATTTGCGCCAAATGTAATAAGTCTAGCATTGTTGTCGTATAGCACATGATTAATTAAGAAGGCGACTTCTTCGGTTAACACTCTTTTTTTCTTAGCTTGTTTGGCTTCATAGATCACCTGGCCGTCACGCTCTACTTTGAGGATCGAGACTGGCTCTATCCGCTCTCCACCATTGGCAAAGGCGCTATAGGAGCGCACGAGGTCGTAGAGCCTTACTTCGCCACCACCGAGAGTTACTGAAAGTCCAAACCGCTTCATATTTTCAGTTGTTGGCTCTAGAGAGTCAAATCCCATGTCATAGGCTAGTGACAACATATCTTTGAGGCCAACGAGTGACAACAATTTGACTGCAGGTATGTTTAGTGATGAGCCGAGTGCAAAGCGAAGTTGGGTAGGTCCATGAAATTTACCATCATAGTTTTTTGGCTCATAAAACTCGCCCTCTTTTCCTCCAGGGAACTTGGTTGGAACATCTAGTAGCATCGTAGCTGGTGAGTAACCCTTGGCAAAAGCAGCAGCATAAGTTACAGGCTTGATAGTACTCCCAGGCTGTCTCTGTGACATAACCACATTCACTTCACCATCATAGTCTGTCGCAAAATAATCCTTGGACCCGACCATCGATAGGATCTCACCATTTTGAGGATTCATGACCATTGCTGCCCCGTTACCTATTCCTGCTTTTTCGAGCTTACCTATCTCCTCGGTCACTGCGGTCTGCGCGAGGTCTTGCAGCTCGGTATCTAGGGTTGTGGTGACGGTGTATCCGCCTTGCTCAACCACTGCCTCACCGAGTAAATCGACTAGCTGGTCTTTGACATAAAACACAAAGTGAGGAGCACGGATCGCTACGCTCTGGTCCCTAAACTCGACATTTGGTAGCTCAGCAAGAGATGCTTCTTCTGCAGCTTTATCAATGTATCCATCCTCACGCATTCTTCGCAGTACTGCAGTCGTACGACCCACATATGCAGTCGGGTCGGTGCCGTATGGAGAGTAGCGAGAAGGGGCCTGAGGCATACCTGCCAAAATGGCTGCTTGGGTCAAAGTTAGATCTGTCGGCAGCTTACCAAAGTAGCGCTCCGATGCAGCCGCAATTCCCACAGCCGTCCCGCCATATGGAGCCTCGTTAAGATACATTGTCAGGATTTCGTCTTTACTAAACTTGCGCTCTATCTGGATCGCGAGTACTAGTTCTTTGATCTTTCGTACTAGACTACGGTCTGAGGTAAGGAGTACATTCTTGACTAGTTGTTGGGTTAGGGTCGACCCACCTTGGGCTCTGCCTCTAGTAAATAGTCGTGATCCTCCTCGGATCATCCCCCAGATACTAAACCCTTCGTGAGTATAAAATTCTTTATCTTCGACAGCGACAGTCGCTTGTCTAAGGAGAGGTGAGATCTCCTCAAACTTTACAGGTAGTCGGTTATAGTCAGTATATAAGTCGTATAGGGTATCTCCGTCACGATCCACTATCTTAGTACTAAACCCATCTCGTCTAATCACGCTATTAGGATCAGGCAAACTACGAGCAGTCCAGGCTAGAAGGATCAAAAGTGCCACTATACCCAGTATTACACCACCTAGCGCGATCACTCCTAGGTATTTCAAAATCCTCGCCTTATCCCACCTCCTACTCAATCTCCCTCGTCTCCCCATGTTCCGCAACTTCCACGTATTTATCCACTCTTGCATAGAAATGAGTATAACACCTGGTGTACAATAATCGCTATGAACAACGATCTCTTAACTCGCCGCGTAGCCAAGATCCTTCCTAGCAAAGAAGGATTAGAAGCTCTAATAAAATCTAAGAAAAAGATCAGATTGTACCAAGGGTTTGATCCAACATTTAACCAACTACATCTTGGCCATACCATAGGTTTTCGCAAACTCATGGACTTTGCGAGAGCTGGACACGAAGTTATCTTCCTCTTTGGCACAGGTACTGTACTAGCAGGGGACCCATCCGAGCGTGACACTGGGCGCAAACTCATTACTCAGGCAGAAATCGACGAAAATATAAAAACCTGGAAAGAACAGGTGAGCAAAATAGTAGATTTTGATCTAGTTACTATCAAACAAAATGGCGACTGGCTAACTGAGCTCAAACTCAAAGATATAATAAATATTGCCAGTAATATCAGTGCTACTCAGCTATTCAAACGTGAGATGTTTACCAGGCGCATCGCAAAGGGTGACGTTGTCTGGTATCACGAGACACTCTATCCACTCCTCCAAGGGTACGACTCAGTTGCTATGGATGTGGATCTAGAGATTGGCGGGACCGACCAAGAGTTTAATATGCTCGTCGGTCGTGAACTACAAAAAAAGATGAATGGTCGGGATAAGTTTGTCCTAACTACACCCATGATAAACGGGACTGATGGCAAGCAAATGAGCAAATCTGTTGGCAACTGTATTTGGTTAACCGACAAGCCAGAAGACATTTACAGCAAAATCATGGCAATGTCCGACAGTATGATAACCACCTACTTTGAGCTTCTCACAGATATCCCAATGGAAGAGATCAAAGCGCTGGATCCTAATGAGCCAATAGTGAACAAAAAACGCTTAGCATACGACATAACTCGCCAGCTCCACGGTACTACTGGCGCGGATTTTGCCCAGAAATATTTTGAATCATATGTCCAGACCAAAACAGCCCCAGATACTACACCAGAAATCAGTATTAAGTCTGGGACACCTATCCTCGAAGCACTCAAATCTGCCGAGCTCGGCGTTAGCAACAGTGACATCAAACGAACTATTGAGCAGAGTGGAGTAGAGTTAGACGGCAAAAAAATTACTGATCCGACTACACCTGTCACTAGTAGTGGTATCTTAAAATTTGGAAAAAAAACATACAGGAAAATAGTTCTATGAGTTTAACTAGAAAACAGCGCAAAATCTGGATCGTTATCACCACTATCTCGACTATCGCGCTCATCCTCAGCAGCTTTGCCCCATTCTTCATCCGCTAAAGCTATAATTAGCTCATGCAACTCTTAGATATTCCTGGCATAGGTCAAAAAATTGCCGAGACACTGGTTTCTAACGGCATTGAGACACCCGACCAACTCCTCGCATACTATCCTCGTACTCATCGCTACTACCACAAACGAAACATCAGCCAGGCCCAGGTAGGGGAGTGGACTATTATTAGCTGTACTATAAATAAGCCCTTTAGTCGCCATACAGGTAGTGTTAGTCTGCAGTCAGCCCTAGCAAAAGACGATACGGGTTCACTTACCCTCCGCTGGTTCAATAGCCCCTATATCGTGAGGACGATAAAAGCGGATAGCAATTATCAGATCATGGGCAAAATCGAGAGTTTTGCAAACAAAATACAAATTGTTAATCCCACACTCAAAATACTCAGTCAAGAAGATGTCGCTCCTGACCCTCTAATTCTCCCTATCTATACCCCTCTTGGCACCATCAAATCTGGTATTTTGAGGAATATTATCAAGTCTACTCTCGATGTAATTAAACTAACCGATCCACTAAAAGCCGAGATCTTAGCCGAAAATCATCTCTTCCCACTCAAAAAAGCGCTCGACAACATCCACTTCCCAGATAGTACCGACGATCTAAAAGGAGCTATCCACCGTCTCGGCTTTGATGAACTAGTGGCACTGCAGACCGAGAGCTTAATCCTCAAAGAGAGTATGTCGCCCCCAACCACTCCTCTTATTGGCAATCAAGATAAGTTAAATTCTTGGCTAGTCAAACTACCTTTCACCCCAACCCCTAGTCAGTCTCAAGCAATTAATGAGGTTATCTTGGATTTATCCAAACCCTTTGCCATGCACCGCCTCATTACTGGGGATGTTGGTAGTGGTAAGACACTGGTCGCAGCCGCTAGTGCGCTCTGGGCAGTAGAGAGCGGCCACCAGGTCCTAGTCCTTGCCCCCACTCAGATCCTAGCCGAGCAACTACACGCTAGTCTCACTAGTCTATTGGGATCTAGTGTTACCACTTCACTTATTACTAGAACCCAAAAAGGCGACCCAACAGCGAGCGTCGTTATCGGTACTCATGCCATTTTGAACAAAAAATACGATTTCAAAAAAATAGGCTTAGTAATAATCGACGAACAACACCGTTTTGGAGTCCGTGACCGCGAAAAACTAAGAGATGTTACCGATACCCCTCACTTACTCATGCTCTCCGCAACCCCGATCCCTCGCACTCTAGCCATGACCACACTCGCTCATCTTGATGTGACACCAATGGTAGATATGCCAAAGGATCGCCTACCTGTCAAAAGTTATGTAATAACTAAAGATAAAAGGCAAGACGCTTACAACTGGATCAAAAAAGAAATCAAAGAGAACAAGCAACAGGCATTTATTGTCACACCTCTCATAGATCAAGCAGAGAGCGAAGAAGAATCGCCCAAGGTTGCTCTTTCTGCTCTCGAATCAGAGTTAAAGCAGAAATTTGGCGCCATCAGAATCGACTACGTCCACGGCAAAATGAAAGAAGCCGACAAAACCAAGGCACTCGTTGCTTTCCGAAACCGTGAGACTGACTTATTAGTCGCGACCAGCATGATCGAGGTAGGTATCGATATCCCCAATGCCAATATTATTCTGATCGAGAACGCAGAACTTTTTGGACTCTCCACCCTCCACCAGCTCCGGGGTAGAGTGGGCAGGGGCGGCGGCCAGGGTCACTGCCTCTTAGTCACCCCAAAATCTGATCAAAAGAC
Source organism: Candidatus Woesebacteria bacterium (assembly GCA_031972135.1). GTDB lineage: Bacteria > Patescibacteriota > Microgenomatia > UBA1400 > UBA12108 > GWF. The sequence goes on along the minus strand of DALYFH010000005.1, from coordinate 6,471 downwards.
TATGGAACGGTTAGGATTATTTGTAAGAGTTAAGAGTGGTGCCAAACTGGCCGAGTACGATCTATCCAAACGAGGTCCTGGAGATATCTTTGGTACACTACAAAGTGGGAGTCTCGGGTTGCGTTTTGCAAGCCTAGATGACCCCAAACTAATCAGATCGAGTAGGAACGTGGCTACTCTGCTTGCCAAATCACGTCCTACAACGTAAAATACATTCTCATATGACACCTTTACCCAAACGACGCTGGTCCACAAGACGCCAAGGAAAAAGACGAGCTAGTATCAGTCTTGATCTTCCTAAGTTAGTTAAATGCAAAAACTGTGACCAAATGAAGCAGTCTCATACCGTCTGCCAAAACTGCAATTCCTAACTTTTCATGAAAACCGTAAACGACCCTAGACACAAAACTCGAATTACTCGGGTTCAAACACTCTTTGCGTATACCTTTCACGATTTAAATGAACACCCAGAGATAGCCGACATCTTAAAAGAGCTACCTCGTATCGACGAAGCTATCTCTAATGCAGCTCCTGAGTGGCCACTAGCCAAGATCAATAAACTAGATTTAGCAGTACTGCGTCAAGCAACACATGAACTACTATTCACAGACACTCCTACTAAAGTAGTGATCGACGAAGCTGTCGAGATCGCTAAAACCTACGGCAGTGAGAGTAGTGGTAGTTTTGTAAACGGTGTACTAGGAACTATTCTCGAAAGGAAATCCCATGTCTAATCCCAATCTCACTCAGCTACTCGCTACACTTAAACTTACCCCAAAAAATCTACACTTGGTCCAGAACGCACTTGTTCATCGGAGCTACTTAAACGAGAGCTCAGAATACAAAGAAAGCAACGAAAGACTAGAATACTTAGGTGACGCAGTTCTCGAGCTCATAACGAGCGACTATCTCTTCAAAACCTATCCAGATTATCAAGAAGGGATGTTAACTAACATCCGTGCAGCCTTAGTACGTACAGAGTCTCTGGCAGACGTCGCGATCTCACTCGATTTTCCCAAGTTAATCATGATGAGCAGGGGCGAAGCAGCCACCGGCGGGACCACCAACAAATCAATTCTCGCCGATGCCTTTGAAGCCTTCCTCGGCGCAGTCTATCTAGATCTAGGACTCAGTAGTGTCGAGCAGATCTTAAGAGAGCATCTTTTTATCCGTGCCGAAAAAGTAATTGAGGGTGGGCTCTACAAAGATAGCAAGTCATTCTTGCAAGAAGTAGCTCAGGCTCGGTTCAAAGCAACTCCCGAATATAACCTAATATCCGAAGCAGGACCAGATCACGACAAAGAATTTGTCATGCAAGTAGTTATTAATAATAATCCGTACAGCCAGGGTAGTGGCAAGAGCAAACAAGCAGCCCAGGAGAGTGCTGCCAAGAACACTCTTGAGCAAATCCTACATTCCTGATAAAATACACCTATATGTTAAAGATCAAGTTACAACGTATCGGCAAAAAAGGCCAACCTCAGTATCGCATCGTCGTACGCGAGGACAGGGTCAAACAAGGCGGCAAGAGCGTCGCTGAGATCGGCTACTACAACCCCCTAACCAATCCCTCTACTTTTGAGATCGACAAAAAAGTCTACGCCGAATGGCTCACTAAAGGAGCTCAACCCACAGAGACAATCCGCAAGTTAGCGACCACCAAATCAAAATAACCACCATACTCAATTACTAACCAAAAGGAGACACATGCAAGATATTCTAAGCTACGTAATTAAGAACATTGTAACTACTCCAGATGATGTCAAAATCGAAGAAACTGTCGATGAGACTGGGACCACTACTTACCTAGTATCAGTCAACCCTACAGATGTCGGTCGCATTATCGGCAAAGAAGGCAAAATCATCAAAGCTATCCGCACCATTATGCGTGTTATCGCCATCCAAAAAGGCGTACACGTCCGCGTATCTGTCGTCTCCGAATCTGGTGAGGGTACTATGATGGCCGAAACGAGTGCTCCAGTGGCCTCAGAAAATGAAGTCGTTGTCGAAGGTGCTCCAGTCAGTGATGATTCACTTAGTGTCGAAGTTTAATTAAAGAGATCTAATCTCGGAGTAGCGCTTCCTTCATTCGTGACAGTTGCTCCGCCATAAGTTCTAAACACGTTTAGCTTCTGAAAGTATACTTCTTCTTTTTCGGTAAATAGACTGATTGCACCTTTTAGATCCACATCTGGTGTCGGTGCCCAAAGCATACCGAGTGACAGACTCATCGCAAACAGATCTTCTTCTATTTTGGTAACCACCACATCAGAGACCTGCATCAGAGGTAGTGTTTGCTCCACTTGTCTAAGAAAGGCGTAAATCCCATCTCTAGTCCCTGTTATCTTAATATCTGTGTCTAGTACATTCAGTGCCGCTACTTTGCGAGTTGCCTTACTTCTACCAGATGTTTTTTGTGATTCACCAGAAACATCACCTGGTGCAACCGTGATCCCACCAAACGATAATCCTAGTTCTTTAGACAACCCATCCACCGCGCTCAGGTATGCGATGACATCTTTGGTCTCAGGTAGCGCTGACTTGATTACTTTGGTTCTATCTTTAAGTACATTTTGATCAATTTGTGAGAGAATCGATACTTTTTTTGATAACTGCGCTTCTTCTTTGCTCCTAGATTCTATCTTCTTAAGGAGCGTACCAGAAGATTGCAGCAGTGGCCAGAGACCAATAGCCATAACCATTAGGCCTGCGAGAACGACTGCTCCGGCCTTGACTGCCATCTCATGTCTGATTAGTTGCTGTCGTAGAGATACTTTTTCTTCGCTCATGATTTCTCGTCCTTTAAGGGGAGGGTTAGTACTAACTTCATTTCGTATTTACCTTCTTTACTACGAGAGACTCCTTGGCTAACTACCTGAGGGAAGTACGAATCTTTTTGTTCGTAATAAGCAATTGCTTCTTTGAGAGCTGGTTGTGAATCTGCGCTAACTGACAAAGAAATTTCGTTTTCGCTCAAAAACGACATCCCACCTATCGTCACACCTGGGAGGCTGAGCGATAATACTTTTTGCAGGCTCTCACGAGCGATTGACTGGTCGTCCAAAAAATTACCAATCAAGCTTAACCGATTTTTTACATAGACCTGCTCGGCGTTAGCTTCGGAGAGCCCTTGCATGACCGAACTTGCTTTGGTGATCTTTTCTTCTATACCTTTTAGTCGTTGTGACAATACTAGATTCCAGATAGCCATGGCGACAGTTACAAACACTATCACTACCAATCCGATGATCGAACTCTGTAAGAACTTTTTCTCACGAAGATAATCCTTTTCTGACAGTACCCGACGATTCTTTAGTAAGTTTACTCTCATCCCACTATTTGCCATATTAGATTTTCCTCAGAATGTTCGCTGGGCGAGACCCAGTGCCACTGCCAGATGTGCGCGATCTTTGGGTACCACCACTCCTCGTGCCGCCTTGCCTACCGATAATGGGTCCGCAACCACTACCTCAACCCCACCAAACTCTTCTGTTAAATATGTGACCAGTCCTGGTAAGTACGCGCCGCCTGCGGTTAGCAAAATACGACCAACTCGCTCATTATGAGTGGTCGCGTAGTACTCCATAGCCTTTCGCATCTCATCTACTATCTGTGACAACCCGATCAAGAGGCCTTTTCTCACTTTGCCCTCTAGTTGATTAGGATCGATACCATAAGTTTTTTTGTATTCTTCGGCTTGGGGTAGGGGGAGTGTTAAACTTTGAGACAGACTGCGCGTGAGGGCCACACCTCCTACTGCAGCGACATAAGAGAAGAGGAGGGATGATTCTTTGAGGATCCCGATCAAAGTAGATAACGCGCCTAAGCTCAAAATAAGTGTCGGACCAGCGGATGGTAGGTAAGATAGACTACGTGCGATAGCTACCATCTCTGATTCGACAGCAATAGGATCTAGTCCTACGTTGATCAAAAAATCTACCATCGCTTGCAACTTCTTCTTTGGTGCCGCAACCATATAGACCAACATTTTTTTCTCTTTATTATTAACTCCCGAATCAACGATCGAGTAGTCTAACTCAACTTCAGAGATAGGGATAGGGACAAACTGCTCCGCTTCCCATGAGATCGCAGATGTTAACTCTGCTTCACTCATTGGAGGCATCTCGATGATGCGGCTAAAAACGTGTGACTCAGGGATAGCAACTACCACTCGCTTTTCTTTGATCCCAGATTCAGCTAAGACTTTTTTGAGGGAACTGGCAATTTTTTGAGCAATTAAAGGATCAGCAAAATCTAGAGATCCTGCCGAGTTAGGTCCGCTCCCGATCGCATTAACGACAAAAGTCTTAGGACCAGTAACGGTAACCTGAGCTACTTTAATACTAGAAGATCCAAACTCTAGACCAAAATATTGTGCTGACATGGGCAGTTGTCCTTTTATTAACTATGTACTATCTACTATATACCATTTACTTAAAATAATAATTATTTCTCGATCGAGCTACCAGAGAATAAAGCATAATCAAAGACAGAGGCAGGAGCATCTAGCCCACGCTTCACTTCGATCTCTTTCTGCGAGTCTCCTCCAGCGGCCTTAGATTGAATCAAGTAGAGCTGAGTAGAAAGTCCAGTACCAGATACTGTGATGGTAGCATCAGAATATAGCGGTCTAATACGCACAGCAGTGACTCCCGACAAGACGTTGTAAGTAGCGCTGCTTCGGTAGCCATTACTGCCTGACACTGCCGTATTCTCAAATCCATTGGTCTCAGGCGTGCAATCATAAGGGTTAATATAATTAAAGCTCACTGTTCCGTTGCTGTTGTGGGCAATTATCTCAACAGCTGCAGGTGCACCGCCACTACCAGCACTACATGTACTAGGGCTCTCTGTCGTATCACTAGTTCTACTCCACATAACCTGTAGCGTACCTGGTGCAAAACTCGCAACATCTAGGTGTGCTTGCTCACCTTCTTTGACATACAACCCAAAAGTGGTCTGGCCATCAATAGAAGTAGTACCACTAAAATCTCCATCACCAGTTAAGTTAAGAGTGCTATTGGTTGTATTATCTTGCCGGAGTGCATTTAGAGCCTGTTCAACTCCGCTCTCAGCGAGACGGAATGCCTTGGCACTCTCCGATTCTTGCCGTGATAATACAGTATCTCCCAGACTCCTCGATGCTAGCGATAACGCAATACCAACCACTAGTCCCATGATAACGAGTAATAGCAGTCCGACTTGTCCCGATCTAGCTTTCATATGCTCCATCATTGCAAACTTGACCGGGAGTGTCAAATTGTTCATACTCATCTCTATGAAGAGAGGCTTTACGCTTATAGAACTACTAATTACCATGTCGATCCTAGGCATTCTAGCAACTATTGGTTTTGGCAACTTTAAGAGCGCTAGACTAAAAGCAGCAGATGCCAAAAAGAAATCAGATCTAACCACTATCGCCAAAAGTCTCGAGGCTTACGTCAACGATCACCGCTCTTATCCGACTAGCAGCAATGGCCGGATAGTTTGTATAACCCCTAATACTATTTGTGATTGGGGGGAACCATTTACCGATGGAACTACCACCTATACAGCGACTCTACCTGAACCGACTACTGCTTATGTATTCGTAAGCGATGGTACTAGCTACACACTCTACACTAGACTAGAAAATGAACAGGACCCTTCAATTACTACCATCACGCCTACTGTTGACTGTAGCGGTGCAGACTGTAATTACAAAATAACAAGCAGCAACATCCAATGAAAAAACTAGGGTTTACTCTGATAGAACTACTAATTGTGATCACAATTATCGGTATTCTCTCTGCGTTGGTTTTAACCAACGTTCAAGGTGTCCGTGAAAGAGCGAGAGATGCTAGGCGCAAATCCGACCTCACTTCAATCAAATCATCTCTCAGGCTTTATTATAATGATTTTAAAGCATTCCCAGATAGTGATAATGGGAACATTGTCGGATGCTCCGGCTCCTGCACGTGGGGTAGTTCTAGGTTTGGTAGTGGCGACACTGTGTATATGAATACACTCCCAGCTGACCCTATAGATACTTCTAGTAACCCCGTTAGTTACTCCTATTACCAAGTGAGCGACGACTCATACGCGCTAGTCGCTACCCTCGAAAACGAATCAGACCAGGACATTGCCGACTCACAGGCACGCTGCTCGACACCATACGCTGCAGTAACTACTAAAGATCCGGAGCATGACTATGTTCTTTGCGAATAACTTAAAAAAGGGCTTTACCTTGATCGAACTACTTGTCGTAATCGCAATTATTGGGATCGTGATGAGTATTGGTGTCGCCAATCTAATCACCGCTCAAAAACAAGCAAGGGACGCGAGTCGTCGTCAAATAATCCACAATATTCAAACAGCACTAGAACAATATTATGCTGGAGTCGGCAGCTACCCCGATTCATCAAGTGTCGGAGATGCTTTTGACAATGGCGACGCGCCAGTCGACCCTAAGAACTCTGGGATTTACACCAT
>DALYFH010000004.1:36437-45708 GCA_031972135.1 Candidatus Woesebacteria bacterium | reverse complement strand
ATTAGCCTCGGTATATGAAAAAACATTGGTCAAGCAAAAACTTGTTAGACTGGCACCGCTTCCGACGTTTGGTCGGAGTGCAGTTTGCTAGTCTAGCTCTAGCAGTATCAGTAGTCTCTTACCCTACCCACGCCTTTGACTACCACTATAGCTCAGGAGTAGAAATCATGGGTGAGGCAGAAGATGTAGTTACGACTGCAACCTACAGCACCTTTGAGTTCCCCCTAGAGTCTACTCTCGGCATGTCTCAGAGCTATCACGGCCTACACCCAGGTGTTGACCTACGTGCCAACCGTGGTACTGGAGTCCTAGCCATGGCTGAGGGGACAGTAGCTCAAGTAGAGAAGATCTGGGGTGGCTACGGTCACTATGTCCGTATCGCTCACAAAGGCACCCTATCTACACTTTATGCCCATTTGGACGAGGTATATGTGGTACCAGGACAAAAAGTGACTGGTGGAGAGAAAATAGGCACTGTCGGGATGACCGGCTGGACTACCGGACCCCACTTACATCTTGAGGTGACACTAGGCGAGCGCGCGGTTAACCCACTAAGCTATTTCAGCATAAATTCTAAGTAAGAAATTCGAAATTAGAACTATTTGACGATCGTGCCGATTTTGGCGCCTTCGACGGCTCTCTTGGCGTTACCCTTTTGAAAGAAATCAAAAACCATAATTGGGAGTTTGTTATCCATACAGAGTGCAAAAGCAGAAGTGTCCATGACTTCGATCCGGTTTTTGAGGGCATCCATAAAGGTTAGATCTTCGTATTTGACTGCATCTGGATACTTGACGGGGTCTTTGTCATAAATACCATCGACTTTGGTGGCCTTCATGATGACATCACAACCTAGTTCTAGACCGCGTAGGGCAGCTCCTGTGTCTGTAGTAAAGTAAGGAGCACCTGTGCCAGCTGCGAGGATTAAGACCCTCCCCTTGTCCATGTGGCGGATCGCACGACGCCTGATATAAGGCTCGGCGACTGCAGGCATCTCCAGACCTGATTGAACTCTGGTATCAACCCCGATCTTCTCTAGAGCGTCCTGGATAGCGAGACTGTTCATGACGGTTGCTAGCATGCCCATGTAGTCGGCGGTAGAGCGCTCGATCCCGTTAGCGGCTCCGGCAATGCCGCGGAAGATGTTGCCTGCGCCAATTACGACAATTACCTGACTACCGGTCTCGTGGACACTCTTGATCTCTTCGGCGACCTCTAAAGCAGCTTTGGGGTCGATGCCGTATTCTCTCTCACCGAGGAGACTCTCGCCACCGAGTTTGAGTAGGACGCGTTTAAAGTGAGGTTGTTTGGCCATAAAATTATCTCCAAGTATTACTATCAGAAACTAGGATATCACAGCTAAACTATTTAACCAAAAACCTATCTCTAGAAATTAATCTGTATGGCTCTGTGGCGTACCAATTAACAAATTCCGACTCGGTATCGATACCAGGCTCACTAGATACAATATACTTTCCCTGACTGTAGTCAAGGGTAATCTTTATACTGCCAACTATCAGAGGAAGTTCAGTGTTAAGTTTTTCCATTGCTTTTAGTTCGGTGTAATACTCTGGAGGAGCGACATCTAGCCTACTGCCTCCCGTTTGCTTGGGCTCTTTGTTTCTAATAACCTGATATGATCCATATAATATAGCGATTATAACTGCGACCCCTATTATGATTACTAATAGTTTTTTCATATAGCCTCCGCGGGTGGGATTACTGCATTGACCACCCAAGTAGTACGCCCACCGTCACAAGTGTTTGAACAGTCTACATCAAATCGCTCTATTGGCATCTCGTAGTTTTCACCATAGTATGGGTCGTTTAAGATAATACAAGAGCCATCAGGGCAGGTCCCCACAGCGAGTGTTTGATGACCAAACCCCTTATCTCCATTTGGTTGATCAATATTGGAGTTTATCCATACAGGTATCCCATATTTACTATATTCATTTATCTGGTCGAGTATACTAACGACAGATCCTGCGACTGGCATAATTTCGAACCCTTGATCTTCAAGTATAGGCTTGTGCTGCTCAAACCAACTTGTTCCGCCTACTGATACACCGCCGCGTTGGTCGAGTAGAGCGCTATAATCTTCGGGACTAATACTCGGGTCAACCATAGACATAACCATTGCTCCCGACATAATCCCGCAACCGACCTCACTCCAATTTGAGCCATCAGGATTAGTAACTCCAGAGTAGTTCTTTTGATTAAAGTAAGAAATATTACCCGATGTAGCTTTAACATTACTCTCGTCAACACTATTAACATCAGTGCTTAAATTAAAGCCGCCGGTGTTGCCGGCGGTTTTTGTTGCATTTACATTGTTGATTTGACTAGGACCTGTGTCATTTATCTGTGCAGGAGGCTGGGTGTCTGTCCCCAAAGATTGTGGTTCATCTGGGGTAAATGCATTATTGATTCCGCCCACTACTCCCATAACGATTGCACATGCTGCAGCCGATATTATAGTTGGACCACATGATACAGCTCCTCCTTCAAAACCAGCTTTGTAGCTCTTTGGGAAGGTAGGTCTGTCTATATCGAAGTAGACTCTACTATCTTTGTCCTGTTTGCCAAAAAATACTAGGTCTCCACCTAACCAAGAAATATTAATACCAGAGTATAGGTTGTCATAGTTGTTTTTACTATTACTCGCTGCAGGAATTATCCAACCTTCGCCGTTATTTTTGGCTCCAAATGTGATTTCTTTGCCTCCTAGCGAAATAGATATTCCAGTCCAAACTTTGTCGTTTAGAGTGTTATAAGTCATTTGCTCTTTCACTATTTGCACTCTAGTTTTATTTTCTGAGGACCCTCCACCTGCTTGACCAAACTCAAAGGAAGTTGGTGTAAGGACTTCTTGGTTGCGCTCAAAAATATTTAACTGTTCTGTGACATAGGTCTCTTTATCTATCCATTTGCCGTCGTTGCAGACGCCAATCTCTTCTCTGGCATTACCAGAGGGAACTGTCTCACCATTAGCCACACATGTAGCTAATACCTTAGGTGTTTCTCTAGGATTAACTTCACTAGAAGGCTTGCCCACGGTGTATTCGGCACCAGCGCCAGTTGGTAAAACTACTTTTGTAGGATCCTCGGCATACACCTCGTGACAGGCAACAGAGCCCGAATGAGTACAATCATCATTGATTTTAGTACATTGCCTTTGCGATCCATCGCCACCCATGTTGTAGCCAGTTGCTACCCATGTACCTGCGGCGACTGTCACGTTTCCTGCTTTACATTTAATGACTTGTTCGGTTTGACGAGCAGGCACTGAAGAGTTGGGGTTGGTAGAGTTGGTGGGATTGTTTGCGGCTGTGCCTGAGGGAGTAATAAGACTGGTACTGCGCCCAGTACTAAGTACGACCTTTCCGTCTCTAGTTAAAGTTGTCTCGTCTACATATTTTCCATCATCTGTTTTGGTTCTTTTGAGTGTAGCTGTAGTATCGTCTACGGTAGTCCCTTTTTCGTCCTTAATAACTATTTGGCGAGTCTGGCTGATATTTCCTGTCTTTACCTCTTCTTTGGTTGAGATGGTAGTCGTTGTTTCGCCCCCCATGGCGTTTCTACTAGTAGAGATGTCTTTGCTAACTTTGTTTCCATCCTTATCTTCACCCTCATATCCTGCACCAGCAAAAACATCTTTAAATGGATTGTCGTCCGTAGGCTTGACTACACAATCATCTGTCATACACCTGCCTGGCTTTTCTGCTATTGTATTTTCAGGCTTAGGACCTACACCGAGTGATTTCTTTTCTTCAGGAATAATCAATCCCTTAACTACTTCAAAAACATTTGGCTTATCAGTCACTTTGGTTCCGCCGTTTAGACTAGCACCTTCAAATGGATTAGTTTTTTGAGTTGTTGTAGTTCCTCTTTCTGGTACTGTGTTGGTAGGTGTAGTCGCCTTTTGACTTAGGGTTGTTTTGGTAGTCGTAAGACTTGATGAATCTACCTGAGTGCCGGACTTTGATCCAATTATGCCTGCTCCGTTTAGCGACCTAATCTGATTGATAGTAGGAGTAGTGAATAATGTGCTGATATAAACCAAGGTCCCAACTAAAAATATCATTCCTAATATTAAGTTGGCAGGCTTCTTTGAAGAAAACACTTTTGGGGTTGAGGTAACAGTTGGGCTAAGTCTTTTCTTTGTTTTTTGCTTCATATTACGTCTTCTGGATAGTTGTTAATATAATTAGACCACTGAAGTTAGTGTTTGGGAGTGGCACGACAGACCCACTAATAGAAACTTCTTGGTCTACTAATGAGCTGTTAAATAATTTACTAGTGCTATCGACTACTAAGATGCGCCCGTCGTTTAGGACTAGTTGATACGACATTGACGGGTCTTGTGAGGGGTCTTTACGCAAAACACCTCTTAAGGTGACGTCGCCAAGCAATATCGACTGGCCGACCTCATATATGTCTACTGGCTTTGGTCTGAGTGATCGCTCATATGAAGTGTTAAATGCCGCGAGGACTAGCCATACAAAGAAGATAGCTATACCTATCTTCCACTTTTTATTATTTGCTTTGCTCTTTTTTAAGTTCATATATTTTTTGGATCTTTAACGAGTTGTAGATACGCAGACTCCGTCTTTTATAACTCCCTGCTGGTTGCGATTATTAGCGTCCAGACATGAGTCACCTTCTCTTACTAGTGCGTCAGTGTTTAGCTGCGCGCCATCTGTGTCTTCTGGGCCTTTGGTGCCACCATCTAGGTTGCCGTCAAGTGTAGGATCTACATTTAGACCCTGGCTGTCGTTAGGATTAGTCAGATTTTCCCATAATCGGTCTAGGTAGCTCATAGTTAAGCAGCCAAGCCCTTCTAGCTTGAATAGATTTACGTCACAACGAGGATCCTTGTCCTGGAGATCTTGGTTGATAGATCCATCTTCTGCAGGACAGATAAAGTAACCATTGTTGTTTGTTACTGCACCATAGAGCATACAGTCTGTGTCTTTTTTGACGACTTGATCAGTTTTTCCTTTATTCTTTTGTATCAACCTAGCATCAGGACTGAGTGATCCTCCAGTTTCGATAGATGTATCAGGGAGTTTGTCTGGACTTAAGGAACCCCCAGTTAATACAACAGGGTTAGTTTCTATACATATACCTGCCTTCCATAAATCGCCATTATTAGAACAGCTCGCAGAACCATTAAATGAGCACTGTAGATCTATTCTGCAGTTTTTTTGCACATTTTGCTTATCTGGACTTAGCGAGTTACCTGTTCCGGTTACTATTGGGAATTGAGGTGCGGGAGGGTTAAACTGGCCAGAGTTTCTATCACTACCCAAGTTACCAGAGTCACCAGTTGCCTGGTATTCTGGACAGGTACCATCGAGACCTACTCTTCCACCCTCACAGACAGGAACCATAGTGTTGGCATCGAGCCTGACTTGCTGACCAGGTCGATAACACTTCTTGGCGTTATTGTCCCACCATCCGGCGTTATCACCAGCAGAACATTCCTGAGCTGATTTGGGTTCTACTGCATTGCTTGCAGATTGAGTAGGACAGTTGGTAGAGAGGAATGGATACTTGACATTAGGTCTGCCACCCACAGTCCAGTCACAGACATAATTACCTGGAGTGACTTCGTCACCTATTGGATAACATTTGCCATTTAGTGGGAATGCGTATGGTCCACAGGTGGAGCCAGTAGTTGGTGCACAGACACTGCCCCTAGCTCTGGTTTTGACTAATTTTGTATCCTTAGGACAGACTATTTCTGTTTGTTTATCTGGAGAGAGCGAGCCTGCTGTGTCAGCACCAGTTTTTAGTGCTACTGGGACCTTGTTGGATGCTGGTGGCGCGTAGAAAGTGTCAGACTGCTTGTCGGGACTATATAGAGTCGTTTGTACACCGCTAGTGTTTGTTAGGTTTGTTATATATGTCCCATTTTCGTTGAGTGTTTTGGTTATAGTAGTAGTATTTTCGTCTATTTTCTCGCCATTTGGATTATACTTTTCGACTTTCGAAATTAGTATTTCATTGCCAGATGGAGCAGTAATTGTTCTTGTGGTGGTAACTGTTTTTCCACCGTCATCCAATTTGTTGGTTTCGGTTCGTGAGGTAACTGCGTTACCCTGACCGTCTGAACCACTATAACCGCCACCTATACTCGAACCAGCAAATAAGGCCTCCATCGCTTTGGCTTTGTTGTCTGCGGTCTCTTGCCTATCGTCTGGTGACTGGCTAGAGTTTGAAGCTGGCCTAGTGGTAACTCCAGATGCACTTTTAGAGATTTCCGCACCACCATCACTCAGTTTTTCACCAGTACGAACAGGAGTAACTCCAGAGTCACTCTTTGTGATTTGTTGATTTGGATTAGATACACGGCCGTTCTTGTCAATATCTATACCAGTTATCCCTTCGGCTGATTGAACGATTTGAGTAACAACGCTTGTAGTACCACCGCCGAGATTAGCACCTTCAAATGGATTCCCTCCGTCTTCTTTTGGCGAAGTTTTGGTTGTTGTGACGCCTGACGCACTACGTGTTAGCTCGGCACCACCATTGTCAGTTTTTTCTCCAGGTCTAGATGTAGTTACACTTTGACCAGCAGCTTGAGTATTGCTGGCACCATCTTCGGTCTTGCCTCCGCCTATCTTGGCGCCAGCAAACGGTGATGTGGTTCCTGCAGGCTTGGTGGTTCCGGTTTCGCTTGTTTGTTTTAAGGTAGTTTTTGTTGTTGTGCCAGTAGTGCGGGTAACTGTCCCCATACCTACGAGGTTAATGGATGCTTGTTTGGCTGACTGTGTAAATAGATAAAACCCAAATACTAGAGCTGCAAAAACTCCTACAAAGGCTAGTTTATTCTTTGTCATTATTTTGACTATTTTGCTCTTTGTAGATTTACTTGATTTGGTATTGGATTTTTTCATATTTATTGGTCTCCAGTGTATATAAGGCGTTATTGTGTAGATAGGATTTCTAATTTTGTTAAGGTTAGACTCTGAGTAGATGCTTCATCAGTAGCGTCGAGAAGACCCGTGACCTCGACTTGTTGTCCCTCAAAACTATCTAGATTGTCAGAAGTGGATAGTCGGATGGAGTTGCCGCTTAGGTTCAATAGGTAGTAGTTACCTTTGACTCCTGTAGGGGTATCTTTGATTAGAACCCCTTTTAGTGTTACAGGTGACTGGGATTCGATCAGGTTAATACCAACAGGCTTGGTGATAGACGTGTAAAAAGTGCCAATTAAGATAATAGCAATTGCTGCTATAAAGATCACCTTATATTTTTTTAGTTGAGCAGAAGAATTATTACTTGAGTATTTTTTGGTATTTTTCATATCTCGCTCCGTATAAGTATGATCGTATTAATCGATTATTTTAATAATATACTATGTATCACTTAATATTATTTTGGGTGTAGTGTCAAGTAGATTAGAATGATTGGATCTTTAAGGAGGCAAGTTTTTTTCTTAGCTCTTGAATTACTAGTTTTTTTGTCTTCATTTCACTTAAATATTTAGTTGTTGAGTTTTCTAGTATTAGAATTGATTCTCTCAAATCATTTCTTATTGCACTTGGTGAATCCTCGAGTACCATTTCTTGATATGACGGCAATTGCTTTATATGAACGAGTGACGATGCGACTGAATAAATAGACCTTTCTGTATCAATAGATTTTGGTAGGACACGCTTAAGTTGAATTAGCTTTAGGCTAATAGATTCATATTCAATCATCTGCCTCTTTGTTTGCTCTGGAGTAGGCGTATTTCTTATCTGATAATCTATAATCTGCAGTAGTTGTTCATGTGCCCTGATTTCATGAGGCATCTCAGTAACTGACTTTTTTGCAATTTTAATCGCCCATTCAAGATAATACTCTTTCTTTCTTCTATCTAATCCAACAGTATCTCTGGTATACTCAAAGATAGTTCTAGCAACTTTCGTGCCCAGATTAGGATTGTGGGTGTTTTTTTCTACGTCGATATTTAATAGACTTAGTGCATAATTCAGTTTATGCAACCTATTGGTAGGCTGACTCTTGAAGTCGACTAACATAGAGATAGTATCTATTGACATGTACTTAGGTTTTTCATCATGTGACACTTTATGTGTTTCTGAGCCCCATGTCCTCATATAAGTTGTCAACTCATGATCAGCTAATACATATGCTTTGTCGTGTGTTGCTACGAGATCATTCCACGATGGATATTGATCGAGTGTTAATTTTTTTCTTACTTTATCTTCTACTAGAATGGCAACGTTACACCCAAAAAAGAAGTTGGCTATGTCGATCTGATCAGATTGGTTGCCGTCTATTTCCAGAAGACTGCCATGAGGAAGATATACATGGTCGTATGCGTGACCATAGATTGTCTCATATCTAGTAACGTTGGCGATAGCCACCCTAGCATCCAAACCTATATCTTGGAGGAGTAAGCCTAACATCATCGCTTTTCCTGAGCAATTTGCTTTTTTGCTCTGAATGTTGGAATTTAACAAATATGCCTCTTCTGTGTGAGGGTATTTTTTTACGATATAGCTTACGATCGGAACAATGTAAGGGAATAATTTTGACTTGATTGCCTCGGTCATTTTAGCGGGATCCTTATACAGATCCTTACTTAATTCTGGTATCACATGGTTCTCAATACCCTCTCTAATGCTAGCAACCGACGCGTTATCATAATTTGATTGTAGGTACTTCTCAAGGTCTTGCAGTAACAAAGCGTGGTTTAGTTCAGTAGCCAACTCAATTGACTCTAGCTCTAGCTTAAATGCTAGTTTTTCTCCACTATCACCAGTCAGAGAGCGAAAAATTTGAATCGCTCGTTTAGATTTTAGAACTCTTTTTGCTTTACTTAAGTGTTCGACGTTGATTTTGTGGCTCTCTAGTGGACATAGATACTCTTTCATCAGAGTAGCTATCTCTGACAAATTATTTTTTACCTGCTTTGCAAGTGGGATATCATCCTCTACAAAGGATATTGCCTGCTGTATAGCTATTATTTTAGGTAGTTCTAGTGCTGATTCGATTTGAAGTCGAGATTCCAGCTTTGGAGGAATAATTGGTGTAGTTTTTTGTGAAAGATATTCTGTAACTGATTCTCTTATCGCTAGATGTATCTTGCCTAGACTTATTAAGTTATACGGTTGACTGTCGTAATTATTATCTAATGTTTCTTTGTCTAATTGTGGTTCGATAGTTAGTACGGGTGTATTGGTTTCTGTCCCGATAATCCAGGATGCCAATCTCTTAGTCCATGTTGCTGTAGTACTTTTTATACTTACATCTT
>DALYFH010000004.1:227-36427 GCA_031972135.1 Candidatus Woesebacteria bacterium | reverse complement strand
TTATTAAACCATTTGCTGCACGAAAATGTTGTATTTTTATACTTACATCTTTAGCTGACCCATCTTTTTCCAATCTTTTAGACTCAATATTAGGTGGTCCTAGTGCAGAGCTACTATTATCTATCAAACTAACCCCACCTACATCGCGAACTATATCTCTAAAAGCTTGCCTTGACATACTGCCCAAGGATTGGCGATTTAAACTAGGTCCTACATCTTGTAACATACAGTGTCTAGTATGACACAGGATGCACTTAGACCATACGCCACACTGTCATCAAACTAAATTCTATATGGAGTGTGGCGCGAAGTATTATTGATTGAGTACGATACAGCGCTAGCTCTACATCATGTCCATACCTGAATTACCGGCAGACGATGCTTTTTTATCTTCTTTTACTTCGGTGACCAAACACTCGGTGGTGAGGATCATGGTCGCGACAGAGATCGCATTTTGTACCGCTGTACGCACAACCTTGAGCGGATCAATGATCCCACTCTTGATCATGTCGATGGCAACTGCCGTCTCGACACTCTCTAGAGTCATGACATCAAAACCCATACCACTTGCGGAGGCCTCGCGAGCCTTGGCGATTAGCTGATCACCTGGGAGCCCTGCATTCTCCATAAGCTTTTTAAACGGTGCTTCGAGCGCAAACTTGACCAGCATGTATCCAGTCTTTTCGTCTGTAGACATGGTGGGGTCCGCGACCATTTTGCCGGCAATATCAAGTAAGGCTACCGAGCCGCCAGGCACTATTCCCTCTTCAAGCGCAGCTTTGGTCGCTGCTACAGCGTCGATGGCGCGCTCTTTTTTGTCTTTGAGCTCGACCTCGCTAGGAGCACCAATCTTAATGACGGCAACACCGCCAGTTAGTTTGGCTAGTCGCTCCTGGAGTTTTTCTTTGTCAAACTCGCTAGTGCTTTTTTTGTATTCGGCTTCGATCTGGGTAGCGCGGCCGGCGAGTGCCTCTTTGTTTCCTTTGCCACCAACTATTTTGGTTTCATCTTTGCTCGCAACTACGCGGTCGGCACGGCCTAGATCTTCGACTCGCACAGAGTCGAGTTTGCGACCTACATCACCACTGATTACGGTTGCACCAGTTAAGACAGCTATGTCTTCGAGCATCGCTTTGCGACGATCGCCAAAACCAGGGGCTTTGACTGCGAGGACGTTAAAGGTTCCGCGCATCTTGTTGACTACAAGAGTAGCCAAGGCTTCGCCCTCGACATCGTCGGCAATGATAACTAGGTTCTTGCTAACTTTGACAAATTGTTCAAGGAAAGGCACCAACTCTTGGATACTACTGACTTTTTGGTCAGTCACTAAGATGTATGGATTCTCCATCTCGGCTTCTAGGGTGTCTGGGTTCGTCACAAAGTAACCTGACGCATAGCCTTTGTCAAACGACATGCCTTCTTTGTGCTCGACTACGGTCTCAAAACCCTGCCCTTCTTCGACAGTAACCACTCCATTTTTTCCGCCAACTTTTTTGAGGGCGTCAGCAATTAGTTTGCCTAGTACTGGGTCCCCTGCGGAGATGGTGGCGACACTGGCTGCATCATCGATCTTTATAGCTTTGGCTTTTTTCTTTAGCTCCGATACAACCAGATCCGATGCCTTTTGTAGACCACGGCGCATAACCATAGGGTTAGCACCCGCGGTGATATTTTTGACACCTTCGTTGACGATAGCTTGAGCTAAGACTGTGGCTGTAGTTGTACCATCACCGGCAACATCGGCAGTTTTGACACTCGCCTCTTTGACTAGCTGTGCACCCATGTTTTCAAATGAGTCTTCGAGCTCGATCTCTTTGGCTACACTAACACCATCGTGAATGATGTTGGGAGCTCCCCATTTTTTGTCCAAGGCAACGTTTCTACCCTTTGGACCTAGGGTAACAGAGACGGCATTTGCGAGCTTATTGACGCCCGCGACTAGTTTGACTCGAGCATCGCTGCTGTAGATTACTTGTTTTGCTGTCATATAAAATCCTCCTTATTTAATCGTTGCTAAGATATCTTCAAATTTTAAGAATTGGTATTCGGTATCGTTGATCTTGACATCATTGCCACCCCATTTTTTATAGACTACCCTGTCTCCGACTTTGACTGGACTCTTAACTTCTTTTACACCACTCTCCCAAACAGAGTCACCGACTGCGATAACGTTGCCAGCCTGAGGTTTTTCATCATGACTATCTGGGAGATATATCCCACCTGCGGTCTGAGTAGTTTTTTCGGTTGGTTCTACGAGGACATAACCGGGCATTGGGTTTAATTTCTTAGGATCTAACAGCATAGTTTCCTCCAGTTTTTTAATTAATAAACTTGTAATTAGCAGTGTATGACTGCGAGTGCTATGTTAGCAAACGGGAGATGGGAGTGTCAACTGCTGTTAATGTATCAAAACAAATTTAAGCAGTGAAGACATCTTTGTCGGGTAGACGGAAAAGGGGTTCACCTAAGCGTTTTTGGTCAAGATAGTGGCCAATGAGGCCGACTGAGCGGGAGAGAACAAAGATGGCATTAAAAAATTCACTATCTATTAGTGTGGCCAACTCTTCTTTGGTTAAGTGTTCTTCGTGACTGAGTAAATCAAGCATGACTGCTGCCAGTGTGCCATCTACGTTTAAGATTAAATTTGGCTTTTTGGCTGTAGTTAATTTTTCGACTGCACGAGCAAAATCTAAGTGAGGATGAGGGATATCTTGAATAAGATCTGTTAAGAGCGAAACTCGAGGATCTGGAGCATCGAGTCTGTATTTGCGATGACCGATGCCAGGAATATACTCTTTGCGCTTAGCAAAATCTTCGACGAGCATTTGTGGGTCGACCCCCTGAGATTCAAACCAAACCTTGGCGGCGCCGTTTACAGCACCACCAAAACGAGGGCCAATAGTCAGGAGTCCAGCAACCAGAGAACTAACTAGGTCACGTCCTGCGCGTGCTGTGATCATGGTGTTGACCGCACCTGAAACATACGGACCATGATCTACCAACAATCGAAGTGCGAGATCAATCGCTTCTTCAGTCTTTTTTGACTTTAGCTCTCGACCGAGCCAGAGACTACCCACTATCCAAGATAGAGAATGTGAGGTAGCAACGTCTGTTAGATTTTGGCCTAGGATTGTGGGCTCGCCACCCATGTCGCCACTAATGGTTGTGGTAAATAAAGAATGAGTGCGGTTGTTTAAGTTGTCCATAAATCTATTTTAGCTCAGTTGCGAGCTTGATGAACTCGGAGAATGAATTACTAACCTTAAATCCTGCTTTTAATAACGCCTCACGCTTGGCTTTGGCTGTGACTCTATCTTTATCCGCCTTGGCTTTGGCGTGACCAAACTGAGGGGCTTCGGCAAAGAGACTACTGACTGTACCAGCGATATGAGCAATGACTTGTTTGGTAAATTTGCCCTCTTCTTTTAGTTTGACCAGTTCGTATTCGTCATCGCCACCTAGTTCGCCGTAATATAGAACTGTTTTGGTCTCGGAATCTTCTTCGGCCAGGATAAAAGCATCACGTGGTGATAAAACAGGGAAGCGATCCCCCCCAAAACTCAGGGCAAAACTAAGTCTATGGCCTGCTTGGACTGCAATATTTATTAGCTCATTGGTCATGCCGCCGCTAGCAGACAAGACGGCAACACTCCCACCATGAGTCAAATCTGATTCGTTAATTTGATCTGGAGTAACCCCACCGATTGGTCCAAGTTTTAGAATGCCCGGGATAAGCAAGCCAACGGAAGAGGGGCCGACGACTAACTTAGAATTGTCGTGAATCCGTGAACCTGCCTGCGCAGGCAGGTCCGTGAATCCGTGATTAGTGTTAATTAGTTGTTGAGCGTGGAGTTCGGGAACATTTTCGGCAAATAGTGCAGCACCGGATGCGTGTGGGAAAAGTCGGAGAAAGTCTTCTGTATTAGATAGAGTGCGGCGACCAGAGAGGAGGTTGAGGAGCCAGAGGTTAAAATTCAAATTTCGAATTTCGAAATTAGAAATTGAAGTAAGTGTGGGAATCAATACCTCTGCCCTGCCCCAGAAATACTTAGCAAAACCAGGGCGACCAGTGACTATCCCTAGAATACTACCCTCACTTTTGCCTGATAAGTAGTCAAAGTCGAGGATGCTCTGGATAATCCCCTCGTGATTACCTAGAACCAAGATCATGTTGTCGCCTGTACGAATTTGGTGAATATTTATCATAAGAAATACTTTCTAACTTCGGATACCACCTGAGTGAGTGGGGTGTCGTGTCCATAAACACAGCCGAGAAGGTTTTTACTAGTCAAAAAACCACGCATGAGTTTGAGTCCTGCTTCTTCGTTGGGGCCTCCCCGACGAACAAAGACTTTGACACCAGATTTTTGAAGAGAGAGACTTTGCTCATCTAGTGCTCGGATTAAACCCTGAAAGGTTTTTTTGACGTCGGTAAAGTTGGCTACTCCCCCGGCAACAATAATTGCTTTTGGATTATTATTTTTGAGTAATAAGAGATCTCCTAGAATAGTCTTAGTGTAGGCATAGACATCGTCGTCAGTAGGTGCCCCACTGTACTCGCCATAGTTGGCGAGCTCACCCCCTAGACCTAGATCGGCTACCTCATCCGCGAGGACTAGGCTAGCACCTCCACCTGAAAGGAGCATCCAGATACTGCCACTAGGATTAATCAGATGAAACTTAAGACTAGCCGGAGTACTGTGATCTAGTTCAGAAATTATCCGCTCTGAATCAGAAAGTGCTCTGTCGGGGAGAGTGGGGAGGGAGGAGGCGCTAGTGTCTACCTCTACTGCCATGTCGAGTGGAATGATTTTGTCCGCTCTAAGCACTATCGGATTCATCTCTAAAAAGGCGATGTGATGAAGATCTAGTTTGGGGATTAACACATTATGGATAAACTCCTCTAGTCTAGTTGGGAGTTTGTCTGTGATGCTGTCCCAGTGAGATTCGATTTCGATCCCACCACTCTTACTATATTTAATATCCCAACCATAGCGCGTACGGGAGAGTGATAAGTAGCTCTCAGCTGAGCTATCGTGTTCATAAACTGGCTCGACTAAAAAATTGGTCCAACCTTGTTTGACCCATTCGGTGATTATTGTAGGAATATCTGAGGGTGAGATATTAATTTTTACTAAGCCTAGCTTGCCTCTTTTTTTGATCCCCTGATCGACCTTGAGTACTAGATTGCTGTCACCAAAATGTTTTTTTATCTCTGCTGCTGTAGTGCTAACTGTCGCAGCAAGACCATGGAATTTGAGATCAAAAATGGGATAGAGAGTAGTCTTAGCTACAAATTCGGAGATTTTTTGTCGGGACATACCTTATTAGTTTACCCTACGCTCATCTCAGAGAGCAAAACTCCCTCACAAATGAGACCGCGGTTTTGGAACTCTGTATTGAGTTCGGTTTTGAGGCGTGACTCTAGGTCGGCGCGCGAGGTTTTGATGTTGACCGCGTCTACAGTTGTAAAGACGGAGGAGATTTTGCTGCGACTAAACGGACGGATCACTTTGCTAACAAAACTCTCCCCTATATTTTCCCAGAGTTCAGGGGCGTTTTGCTTGTCGATACGGAATAAAATACTCCCCTCAACTATTACCTCTTTGCCATCTTTGGTGCTAGTTTTGATGGGCTCATCTCCTAGCTTTTCTTTGTTGCTTAAATCAAAACCTTTGTGGATGGTATATTCGAGAACTTGCGCATTAAAGAGTTTGGCGATCTGCCAAAAAGGGATCTTAATATGAAGTCCGGGACCATAGACCTGCTTGAGTACACCACGTCCACGATCATAGAGACAGGCGACGTGACCTGGTGGAACGGAGATAAAGAAGCCACCTACGACCTCGTCAGCCAAAAATGACACTACAAGATTGTCAAACATAAGCAAATTGTATCATGTCGTGTGTGTTTGCGCGGTTGGTGGGGTAGGTTCAGAGGGTGGAGCTGGAAGCTGCTCTTCAGGTTGTTTAGGCGTGAGCCTAGTCATAAGCTTGTTGCCCCAGTCCTGGGCTAGGCGAAAAGCGTTGTAGAGAGCAGAAATGGCGAGTGAAGTAATAACAAAAAGTTTTTTGCCTGAGGGGAGGAACATAAAGATAATGTAGCTACCGATCGGGAGTACTACCTGGAGTAGGATCTTGTCTTTGCGCGAGACAGGTAGAGGGTTGCGCATGGCGATAAGGACCTCGACCACAAAGATCATGATCGACTGAACAAGATTGAGATAAGCGTTCGTGTGACTGAGATCATACTTGCCCAAAAAGAGTAGATTAATCGAGTCAGGGTGTGGCATAAAGTCGTAAAGGAGATGAAAGTCCTTCCCCTCGAGACCCGTAGCAAAAATGCGATAAAGCATAAGTATGATACCGAGCTGGATCAAAATGTTGGTAGTAGTTGCGAGGACTGTTCTGATATTACTGCGCATTACTACTCGAATAGCTTCTTTTTGACGGATAGGCTCGTGGGCGTAGAGTTTTTTAACTTCTTCGATTTTCTCAATAATTTTTAGCTTTTCTTCTTCACTCCGCTCCCCTGCGATTGTTAGAGGGAATGTGAGGATGCGGACGATGATAGAAAAGATGATGACTGCAATCCCCATGTCAGCAAGGTCAGGTGAGATAGCGCCTAGGAGGGCATATAGCCCGACTAAGATATTAAAAAATGGGGTATAGATGTATGTTTCGAACATTATGTGATTATACTTGGTTTTTCATTATTATTTTTGACGTTGAGATGCTGGAATTGTGAGTGTGGACTACTTTGAGGATGCCACCATATTTACTAACTAGTGCTGCTTTTTTGTCTTGATGGGCGGTGTGACTACTGACAGCTAAGACACTAGGGAGAACTGCCTCGATCAAACTCTCAAATGCAGCTGGGTTGTTAAAAGTCTGATCAAGCGCTATTAAGTGGTCGGCGTAGGGAGTTAAGTGATCTAGGCGGATGGACTGAGTCTCGATTGGTCTACCCTCCCCCTTTAGAGCTCTCGCGCGCTCGTCTGACTCTACAGCAACTATTAATATGTCCCCTGATGATTTGGCAGCTCTTAAAAAATTGATGTGTTCCTGGTGCAAAAGATCAAAAAAACCAGTGGCTAGGACCAGCTTATTGCCACCACTTCGCAATTGAGACGCTCTGGGTGTAAATGACTTAATACTGTATTGCATGCCTGAATTATAACCTTAATATTCAGAGTTCTGGAGCTGGATTGCGCGGATGAAAAAAGGCAGCGTCCCGCGTAATATATTCGCGAGTGATCCTGGGCTTCATATAGAGGTATTGGAGGGTGTAGGCGAGTCGTTCGTATACCGGATATCGCGTATCGGATACATTACGAGTATTAGATTTAGGTAGAGGGTAGTTGGGTAGATATGTCTTGATCCAAGAGTTGGTGGTAAGCAGTCCTGCATGAGTATTAGTCGGGTCATAGAGCGGAGTCATCTGTACTAGTTCATACGCCGTATATAGCGAGCGGCGAGCAGAGGGAATAAGATAAGAATCGGGGGTTAGATAGAGGTTGAGACAGAGTTTGCCCATAATATTTTTGGTTTTTGGGGTACGGCGGAGCCCGAGGAGTGAGGTATAGAGGGTTAATACTAGGCGCGTGATCCAGAGTTTGCCTGGTTTTGTGACAATGAGCAGATCGATATCGTCGTGACCGTCTGTATTATCCATAGCTAAGCTACCTGTTAAATAAATGGCCAGAACTGATGGTATGCGCCTTAGGATGTTTGCATACTCTGATGCTTTTGCTTTTAGTGGTTGAGATAACTCTGTATATATTAATCGCTGTTTGACGAGGGCGCTTTGCTTTGGTAAAAAATAAAATCCAGATTTTGATTCGATTACTTTTGACTTTACTAATGTGGTTACCGTACTCATGAGTTTGGGGATGGATATGCGCTGACCTATCAATCTAGCATTGAGCTCGTTTAGCGTTAGTGGATAGTGAAAATGATTAGAGTACGCGAGTGTTGAGAGGATATCATTGGCGAGTGTCATTTGGCGTCGGGGAACTTGGTCATAACCTGGGCGACACCCGCATCGAGGGTCTTGGTGATTGAGTCGACGGTGCTCCCATTATTGATCGTGTTGATCCCATCTTCGTAGTATTTGATTAGCTGATCGTTGATCCCCTCGTCATATGTCCGACTAGTCAGATACCAGGAAACATAATTGGGTGCCTGTGCAACATAGGGGCCGGCAAGAGGATCACTACTAAGTAGAGTTGCCATGCTAGTTAAGGGGTATGGCTCGCCGATTGTATGAACCTGGGCAGCGCCAGCGTAGATTTTTTGGAGCGACTCTTCGCTGCTCATAAATTTGATAAATTTCCAGGCTTCTTCTGAATTCTTGCTAGTTTTTGGCACTGCTTCCATCCAGTAACTCGCCCAAGCGATCTTGGTGGATGGGAGAGTCGGTGCTGGAGCGACCCCAAATTTGAGGTCGGGATTGATCGCTTTGATCTCAGGGATCTGCCAACTAGGAGCGAGGATCATGGCAACGGTACCAGTGGCAAATGCATAGACGGAGTTGGGCTGGGCGCTGTCCCAAGATTTGTCTTGTGTGCTAAAGATTGTGTAAAAAGTAATAGCATCTTGAACTGCGCTACTGGTTGGTTTGGATGGATCGCCAGAGTTCTGCAAGATCAAGAGTCCAAGAATATCGGACCAGTGCTCGACGTTACCTGTGGTTCCCATCGCAGCACCTGCGCGCTCGATCACCTTGGTTTCGAGGTTAATTTTGGTTAGGTCAAAGGCTAATTTACGAAAACTGTTCCAGTCTGCGGGTGGAGTGGCTCCAACTTCTGCGAGCATATCCTCGTTATAAAGTAGTGCTAGGCCATCGATACCGATCGGGAGTGCATAGGTTTTGCCTGCGCTTGTTGCGTTCTTTTTGACTACTGGATAATAAGCATCAATAGCGCTTGCCGGGACTACAGTCTCTGGGGCGGGAGTGAGCGAATTTTTGAACATTGGGAGCCAAGTATTGTGGATCCGTGCGATATCAGGGGCGGTGTCACCATTTATCGCTGACTGCAGTCTGCTTCGGTAGTTTTTGGGACTTTGCATGGAGTATTCGATCTTTACATTTGGATTTTGGGATTCGTAGTCAGCTATTACTGCTTGCATAACTGAGCTTGGCTCCCAGAGTCCCCAGTAAGTGAGAGTAATGTTTTCGACTTTTTTGCCGAGACGAGGGAGGATGGTCATCGCGAGGACTACCAAGACGATAATAACTCCTAGTCCGATCAGGATTGGGATCATGTTGCGAAATGGTGATGGGGATACGTATTGATCTGCAGTAGTCGGAGTGGGCGCTGGAGGGACAGAGGAGGTATTAATGGGTGCTGGTTCGGGAGCCTGATAAACCGGCACTTCGGCTTGCTGGGGCGTATTAACGACTGGCTTGTTAGGATCTACCGGAGTAGCATCGTAGTTTTTTGTGGGATCAGGAAATTTGGACATACACTTAGTATAAAGTACTTAGTACCGAGTTATTAGATATATGTATTATGATAGCAGAGACATATGAAAAAAGTGCAGAAAAATAATAGTGTTTTAAAAATGAGTGGTTACTACCTCCTCGGTATCCTGGCGGGACTGCTCGGCATGATCGCGATGACCCGGATAATCTGGCATAGCAAGTTTTATCCCAACGTAACAATAGCTAACCTAGCGGTTGGTGGCATGACTAGGGCGGAGGCAGCAACCACACTAAAGCAAGCGATCGATGAGAGAAAAATAACGCTTAACTACAATGGGTACGCTTGGGAGCTAGGTGCAAGCTCGATAGACATTAATATTGACGAGAGTCTAAACCGTGCTTACCGGGTGGGGCGGAGGCTCGACCTGCGTGACTACGCGCTCGTATTTGTGGCGCAGCCGCAAGAGTTTGGCCTAGTGCTCGGGACAGGAACTACACCTGAGTACATAAAAATGGTCGAGGAGATTGCGCAGACCGTTGAGATCCCAGCGGTACAGACGGAACTGAGTGTAAAAAATGGAGCAGTCAACTTGATTAATGGCAAGGATGGACTAGCTGTTGATACTCAAGAACTCTCTAATCTCATAGGTGAGAGAACGACACTATTATCATCTGAGCCTATCACTGTCCCCACCAAAGTTATTTTGACCCAGCTGAGAGACGAGGAACAGGTAGCACTAAAAGAGCGAGCTACCACCCTACTGCCTAAGCAGCTAATTCTTGAACAAGATGATGAGCGTATAAAGCTATTGGGAGTTGAGCTTATCCAGTTTTTGAGCCGCGAGCCAGGCCAGAATAAATTAGTCGACGCTAATACGGTTGTAGAGTATGTAAAAGGTCTCGAGGAGAGTTTGAATAGAGAGGCAGTTGATGCCAAGTTTAAGTACGAGGACGGTCGGGTAACTGAGTTTGCGCCCGGGAGGGATGGTATTCAGGTCGACCTAGAAAAGACCTCACAAAACATTGAGCTTACCATGACCGCACTTATTGAGAATGAGGAAAAAGAAACTAAGATAGAAATAGTAGTACAGAGAACATCGCCAAAAGTGACGATCGACAAAATAAATGAGCTGGGGATAAAAGAGCGGATAGGCCGAGGTGAGTCTTATTATGCACACTCAATACCCAACCGTGTGTTTAATGTAGGACTGGCAGCCGAGCGGACCAACTCAGTACTGGTACCACCAGGAGAAGAGTATAGTTTTAATAAAAGTGTGGGTGAGATATCGGGTGCGACTGGATACCGAACAGCCTATGTAATCTCAGGTGGGCGGACGGTACTGGGCGATGGAGGCGGGGTGTGTCAGGTATCAACTACTTTGTTTAGAGCCGCGATGAGTGCAGGACTGCCGATTACGGAGAGGTGGGCGCATGCATACCGAGTCGGGTATTACGAGCAAAATAGTAAGCCAGGAGTTGATGCGACTGTATACTCCCCCAGCAAGGATCTGAGATTTAAGAACGACACGCCGGGCCATATCCTAGTGCAGACTATAAATGATCCAAAAGAACTCCACCTAGTTGTTGAGATCTACGGGACTAGTGATGGGAGAGTGGCAACCATAACAGAACCAAAAGTATCGGGAATGAGTGGACCACTACCGACCATCTATCAAGACGACCCATCTCTACCGACTGGGACTATGAAACAAGTAGACTGGGCAGCGTCTGGCGCAAAAACTAGTTTTGAGTATAAGGTAGAGAGGAATGGTGAGATCTTACAAGATAAAGTGTTTAGTTCCAACTACCGCCCGTGGGCATCGGTGTTTTTGAGAGGGACCGGTCAATAAGCAAATCTCAAATAGATCTCTGGTAAAATATCCCCATGACAATGGCAAAGAACTTTGATCACAAGTTGGTAGAATCCCAGATTTATGATGAGTGGGAAAAGAGTGGTGCTTTTAAACCCAGCGAGAGCGCAAAAGGAAAACCTTTTACAATAGTGCTCCCTCCCCCTAATGCTTCTGGCAAAATGCATATGGGTAATGTACTCATGATCGCAATCGAAGATTTGATGATCCGCTATCACCGGATGAAAGGTGACCCTACTCTCTGGATCCCTGGCACAGACCATGCAGGCTTTGAAACACAGATCACCTATGAACGAGAACTAAAGAAACAAGGTAAATCTCGCTTTGAGTTTGATCGAGAGACTCTCTACAGCAATATTTGGGATTTTGTACAGAATAATAAATCACAAATCGAGGGACAGATTAGACAAATGGGAGCTTCGGTTGACTGGAGTCGCTATAGTTTTACCCTAGATCCCCATGTAGTCTCGACGGTTTATGAGACTTTTGCCAAGATGCACAAAGAAGGCCTAGTGTACCGTGACAACTACATGGTGAACTATTGTCCAAAGTGCGGGACAACCTTTGCCGACCTAGAAATACTCCATGAAGACAGAGTTGATAAACTGTATTATGTACGATACCCACTACTCGAAAGAAAGGGAGACGAGCCAGAACTTATCGTGGTAGCAACTACCCGTCCTGAGCCAATCATGCTCGACACTCACCTAGCCGTGCATCCGACAGATAAAAAGAATAATTGGCTTGTAGGTCGCAAATTGTCTAATCCATTAACAGGCTTAGAGATGAGTATTATTGCTGATACGTTTGTTGACCCTGAGTTTGGGACTGGTGTTGTCAAGCTGACTCCTGCGCATGACAAAAATGATTTTGATGCTGCAATCAAGCACGGATTGCCGGTTGTAATTGGGATTGGGATGGATGGCAAAATGACTCAAGCCGCAGGCAAATGGGCTGGCAAGAGCGTGTTTACAGCACGAAAAGAAGTGGTAGAAGAGCTGCAAGCCAAGGGACTAATCGAGAAAATTAATGATAAATATGAACATGCAGTGACGGTCTGTTACAAGGGTGGGCATGATATAGAACCCATGATACTACCCAACTGGTTTGTAAAAGTGGAATCGCTAAAAAAACCAGCGCTTGAAGCAGTTACCTCAGGAGCAGTAAAAATCTATCCTAAGTGGCGAGAAGTCACGTATACCAAGTGGATGGAGGAGATGCATGACTGGCCGATCAGCCGACAAGTAGTCTGGGGGATCAGGATACCGGTTTGGTACTGGGTCGGAGTATCAGAAAACTCAGAACACTCGGAGAATCAGAAAATCCAGATAACTTTCTTAAATAAAGAGAAAAAAGTAGTTTCTGGACAAGTGGGCGAACTACTTAAGTCATACAAATTTGAAGAAATTAGAGATGGACTACAAACATTAATTGCCCCAGCTGGATGCGAGTCGGTGGTGAGTGTGGACTCGCCAGGCGAGGGATATCTACAGGAGACAGACACCTTTGACACATGGTTCTCCTCGGGACACTGGCCGCTCGTAACTTTGAAATATCCAGACAGCGAAGACTTTAAAAAATTCTATCCGACATCGGTACTCGAGACTGGATGGGAGATTATCCGGTTCTGGGTATCCCGCATGATTATGTTTGGGATATATCTAACGGGCAAACCTCCTTTTGAGTATGTGTATCTACACGGACTGGTTAGATCGCTGGACGGTCGCAAAATGAGCAAGAGTTTAGGTAACGTGATAAACCCTGATGAATACATGGAGAAGTATGGAGTAGACGCCCTCCGAATGGGGCTTATATCTGGTACAGCGAATGGCAAAGATTTTGCATTCCCCAAAGATAAAATTATCTCTTACCGCAACTTTGCGAATAAACTCTGGAATATGACAAGGTTTTATCACATGATGGTAGACCCCACTTCGTCCCGCGAAAGCGGAACTTCGCTGGGGGCACGGGAAATTAAGTGGTATGAGGCTGGGATGGAGGGATTAACCGAGGCTGATACAGAGATCCTAAGCAAGTTAAACAACACCATTAAAATGACGGATGAGTTACTAGAGAAGTTCCGTTTTGCTGAGGCGGCAGAGACGATATATCACTTTATGTGGGATGAGGTGGCGGCTATATATATTGAACAGATCAAGGACCGAAAAGACTCAGAAGTCGCACTGACAGTGCTTAGACACGTCCTACTGACTGGACTCAAACTACTACATCCGTTTATGCCTTTTGTGACAGAGGCAATCTGGAAAGAGTTCCCCGAAAGAACAGAAGAGCAATTGATTACAGCCAAGTGGCCAGTGGTATAACTTCATGAAACAATCGCGCGAGCGAAACAACTCAATAGATGGCCTAAGAGGACTAGCTGCACTCGCAGTTGCGACCCACCATGGGTTATTGGTTTTGGCTATTAATGGAGTGGGTAATCTGTGGATGCATCCCTTATATGCAGGGCTAGGTGCAGAAAATTTAGTTGTGCAGATTCTATTATGGCTGAGCAATGGTAGTTTTTTTGTGATGGTTTTTATGGTGATATCGGGATGGGCGTGCTCTATTTCCTACTCACCGAGCAAAGGACTCTATTCGTACTACACCCATCGGTTGACCCGACTGATGCCAGTGTATGTAATTACAACTCTATTACTATATACAGCTATCGTGACAGGATTAGCTCCTGTCACTATCCCTGATGCGAGTTTATGGTGGGGGTGGTGGCTGCAAGGCCCGATTAGCCTAAGAGAACTTATTGAGCACCTAGCATTTCTTAAGCCTGGACTTGGCGGGGCTACCTGGACAATGAGTGTGTTTGTGGTTGGGGCACTAGTTTATCCACTGATCGATAAGCTAAGAGGTAGGTTGAGTGGATCGGTATACGCATTAATATTTGTCGACCTATTACTACTATCATGGATTACAGGCAAAGACGAGTACTTACTGTTTGGGGCATTTATATTGGGTACGATGATAAATAGTTACTCACCCAAACTCATATGGATCTATGAAGCGCTCAGAGGTCACAGGTTACTTATAGTAACGTTGTTAGTAATGAGCCTCCGCTATCTAATCCTATCGAGGTGGACCTGGATTCTTGAGGCTGTTGGGGCATATATTTTGGTCGGGTCAGTGATCTGCAACAAGTACTCCTTGTTTGAGAATATATATCTAGTTTCACTCGGCAAGATTTCGTACAGCTTTTATTTGTGGCATTTTTTGATCTTGTACTCGGTGACTCCACTCCTAGTACAGCTACTCGGCAGCGGAGTGATAACCCTCTTAATAAATACTTTGATAAGTGTGATTATCACTGTACCTGTAGCTCGCCTCAGCTACCTGTTTATTGAGAAGAATAGATGGATGAGAACAGGTCCTAGAAAGTAATTACCCCACCTTTGGTATTTTGTAGTAAGTGGCACGGCCAGATCCGAGACGGCGCAAAATTTGGTATTTTACTAGACGTGAGAGCCGTGACTGTGCTGTGCGAAGTGGAACAGAGAGAATATCGCTCACGTCATTACTACTAACTTTGCCCAGTGTTAAAACAAAATCGATAATTTTGAGATCAGAAGTATCTAGTTTACGATCATGGAGAGAACCAGTACCGGCTAGTAGTGAGTTAACTGATTCTTGAAGCTGAAGTGCTTCGACCCAAAAACCTTGGATAAAATAGGTAAGCCAAGAGGTCAAGTCGTCTCTACCTTCTTTTAGTGCTTGGTAGTAAGAGGAGCGATCGAGGTTGTAATACTCCTCTAGCACTAAGCCACGACGGAAATCCCACCCGGACTGGTAAAGGGATAGTAGGGTTAGGAGGCGACCTACGCGACCATTGCCGTCAGGAAAAGGGTGAATAGACTCAAACTGGAAGTGTAAAATACCAGCACGGATAACTGGATGAACATTGCTGGCAGAATTGTGCCAAGAAAACAAATTTTTGATGAGAGCTTGCACTTGGTCTGCAGAGGGAGGGGTGTATACTATTTCATCTCGCCTGCCGAGACGAGTGTTGACTATGTAGACTGGGCCATTTCGAAGTACGCCAGTTTTGGCAGAGGGCAAGAGCCCCTGCATTGTATGACGATGGAGTGAGAGGAGGTGTGGCAAGGTAATACTAGACTTGGTAGCGAGCTGGTTAACTACTTCGAGTGCTTTGAGATAATTTTCGACTTCTAGTCGATCTTGATTTGGTACCAATACTGGTTGCTTGGAGGCGACTTTTTCAACCTCTTCTTCGGACAGAGTGTTGCCTTCGATACTGGTACTACTATGCGTCATTCTTATAATTGCCCGACGACGTAATATAGTTTCTCGGACTGGGAGTAGTTTGGCATGCGCGATTTTAGCACGAATTTCGGCAATATCTGATAACCAGGCTAGTATTTGATCGGTAATCTGGTATTTTGGATTAAACATGTGTTAATTATAACATAATCGCGCAACTATCGCGCAATAAACTAGGAATTGTAGATTGACGGGTAAAAAGTCTTAAAGACGTGGTGCCAGGCATCACCAAAGTAGGCTGGGTTTGATTGGACTTGTGATTTAATCTTTTGTTTGCTGAACTTTTTAAACTCGACTGATTCGTGGTTGAGGATGGGATCTTGATCTGTATAGATCTCGTAGACAACGAAGAAGTGATTCTCTTTTCGGCCAATCACTTCGCGATTATAAATAGTTGTACCTATCAGTTTGTAATCTATTGGAGTGAGGCCACACTCCTCCTGACATTCGCGGATTAAGGCTTCCTCATCAGTCTCACCTGCACTAACATGGCCACCAACAGGGCTCACAAACTGGCCCGAATCTTGTTTCTCCCCAGACTGGCGGACAAAACAAAATTCTCCACGGCTATTTATGAGCTGAGAAATAACAGTTTTATGAAGCAGCCCTTCTTTGTGAGCTTGTGACTTGGGAACTGTGCCCACAACTACTTTAGAGATATCAATTATGTCGACTAATTCGTCCATATCTTATATTTTAGCGATCTTTAGCTTTTTCTGCTCGGAGATAGGGATTGGGCATCCAGGATTCGATCATGTCTTTGGTAACGGGACTTGCCATCTTCCAGAGTGCTTGGTGGAGAGAGATCAGAGAGCTTGCGAGATTGCTGCTTCTGATTTTGATGCCCCAGACCTCCTTATCTTTAACTGAGACTATCCAGACACGATCACCCTTGAGTCGGACCATGACGTTAAAGTTTTGCATCTCAAATGGGAGATAGCGAAACTGGGCGCGGTCTAGGTAGTGGGGATTGCGCTCGACCTGGTAACTGAGGACATGTTTGGTCCAATCGGTCATTGGGGTCAGATTGTACTCAATCCCCGTCCCTCCCACACGCTTCCTGATTCCCCGATCAACCCCTTTGTTCATTTCTTTCCCGCCGGTCGCATCCATCGGGACTTGGTAGTCAAAAACATAGGAGTCCTCACCGACACCGTCATAGTCAAACATGACGTAGTTGGCACCCTCCATACCTGGGAAAAACTGAAAGTCAGAATCTGCCTCGCCTTTGAGATATTCTTTTTTTAGCCAAGGGAGAATCTCGACAATATCAACCTCTTGAGCGCTGAGTGATTTTTGTTTGGCGTGAATAATCTCTCTAAGGACACTGGGGTTTTTGGCTATTACCTTAGTTTGTTGCTTCATTAGACCCGTTGCACTCTCTAGTTCGACCAAGCCCTTGAGAGCTAGATCGGTTAAGACGGCGTAGACTGTGGTACGAGCGATCCCGGTCGCTTTGGCGATTTTGAACGGCGAAGTTTCGCCGAGTTCGATTGCCTTTTGATAAACAATGGCTTCATTGTCTGACAAACCAAATTTTTTTAAGACATCGATCGTTCTTTGCTCATAATCCATACTCTTCACTCCCCTACTGTTATTTACTGACGACAGTGATCGTCACTTTTGACACTTAGTATAGCAGGGGGGTAGGATACGAGCAACTAAGGAGAATAAATGAGACCTACCCCTGAAACAGACGCATTGGGTGATATTCCAATTATTTTTTCATATGAAGTAGCTCCCTTAATATTGGATATACTCACCTACCCTGATTGTAGATATCACCTTTGGGAGGCTGAGGGTCATGATCGACTAAACCTGGCGACCATATTAACTTCAGTTAGGCCAATGAGACAAGAAGACTATGCTAGTTCACTTGAGAAACATTTTGCAGACATATCAATATCTGGTGAGAATACAGGTGAATATTGGAGAAACCGTACATTCGACTCTTCTAAGCCATGGAGGGTAAGGGTAGAGATGAAACATAAATCGTTGCCATATACCCGCGAAGTAAAAGCAAGCTACAAGGACTTAATGTCACTGCCTGCGTGGGAAAAACGAAACTGGGTAGGACCAATTGACTCTTCAAATAGTGATGGATTGTGGATGCATGCATCACGTAGTTGGGAGATTAATCCTTACAGAACCAACAAGAACAAGTTAAATAATCCTTTAATTGGAGGGTTAAGTATTCCTAGTTATGCTGATTTACGTACCTATGGTCGAGTGTTGAGCCAAGTTGAGGTTGAGGTGTTTTCGCGTTACCCCGATAACACTAGTAGATCCACGGTCTTCTTCGATGACGACAATAGACTAACAGCCATATTTAACGGACAGTATCATCCTGAGATAAGGGATGCTAATAGAGTCGAGCGGATAGCATATAGACAAGCTGAGGCGCTGCACTGGGGAGAAGTAGATCAGTCTTTGCTAGATTCATATCGAGTAAGTTAAGTTACAATAACTCTCATGGCAATAACCAAGATAGCAGACCGGAATATACAAACCTTCTTTTATACCGAGGGGTTTAGGAGTTTGGTTTTTACGATCCCCGTCTGGATTGCATATCTACAAGAGAGAATAACTATCCCGCAGATCTCAATGTATCTTGCAATCGGATTTGCCACCCAGCTCATCCTAGAGTTGCCAACGGGAGCGCTAGCTGACCTAATCGGGAGACGGAAAACTGTTATTTTGGGTCACATCATCGACTTTGTGCAATATGGGTTGTTTGCATTTGCGATTACATTCCCCCAATTTGCTATCCTCTCAGTTTTGTCTGGGACTGCTGAGGCTCTGCGCTCTGGGTCGCTCGAGGCACTGGTATATGACTCGCTCAAACAAGAAAAACGAGAGTCGGAGTTTCAGTCAGTGATGGCAAAAATGGGAAAGTGGTTCCAGATAGGACTAATGACTGGGACACTGCTCGGTGGGTTTATGGCGAGCTGGTGGGTGGCCCTGCCATACCTAGCTTCGTCTTTTGCGGTATTGTGTGCAGGGATATACGCCACACGCTTTGTTGAGCCAACAATAGATAGTGAGAAGTTTGGTTTGCGTAATTACCTGCGCCAGATAAAGTGGGGAGCGATAGAAGCGTTTAAGTCCCAAAAGCACCGTGACATGTCGCTGTACTACATAGCGGTTGGGTCGATTACCTGGCTATGTGCCACCTATTTTAATGATTCGATGCTGATTACCCTCGGTTTTGGCGGAGAAGAGCGTGGGATGATTGCGGCAGCACTTAGACTGGTCAATGTGGTTGTGATAGCTAAGCTTTTGACACAAGAAAAGTTATTTGATTTTCGCCGGACAATAATATTCTTTCCGATCATTATGTCTATGGCACTCCTACCTGGGTGGTGGCTACAGGGATACTGGGGAGTCCCGTTTGTGGGGATGGCGATGATGGCCTCGACAGCTCGGTGGATACTACTTGGTAAATATACGAATGCGGTTTTTTCTTCTAAATATCGGGCAACTGCGATCTCTGCCTTATCTATGGCAATTAGTGTTATCTATATCTTGGGGGTAGTCTTGGCTGGACTGGTCATGGGCAAGTACGGGGACACGAGGCTAATATATAGCCTACTTGGTTTACTCAGTATTATGATGGTGCCGTATCTGGGATATCGATTATTGCATGTCAAAACTACTAACTAACGTCAGCTGAAAACTTAATACTCGAATTGTTGTGTTGCGCTTTTACATCATCCTAGCTCAGCAGTTCCTTGAGAGTCTAGGATTTTGAATTTTTTGGCTCCAGACCATAGATATTCAAAAAGCTGGCGCTGCATATCGGCGAGTTCTTGTGAGTGTATCTCGACACAAAAAATGTCATTCCCCGAGTATTTATACATACAATAAACGTCGTTGTAGATGAGGATCTCAAACTGGAAGGGTTTGTCCTTGGGATTGAGGTGCCGGATGTCCCAATATTTTTCTACAAGATCGGTGACATTGGTATATGGCTCTACTTTATTAGCATTGGTAAGAGTGCGGATCTTGATTTTGTTGTTAACAAATCGCTGTCTTAGTTTCTCGGCTTCTACCTGATCCATAAAAGCATTCATAGTTGAGAGTTCGTAGGTAAGGAGTTCTCCTTTTGCTTTTAAAGAGTTGTACGTGACTTGTTTGAGACCATCCTCACCATGATAGTAGAGAACTTGTGACTTGGGAGATACTCCACTTAAGCCCGATAATTCGGATTGGAGCGTAGGGAGAGTGTGGCGGAGCTTCTCTAGTTCGTGCTCACAATCTAAAAGGAGGAAGTCGAGCTGGTCGGGAGGCGAGGCGACAAAGCGCATTCCCCGCTCCCCTACCATGGTCACGATTAATTTTTTAACTAGCAAATTGTCTAATAATCTATACACCTTTGTTCTTGCTAGTTTAATATTGCGAGAAATCGAGAGAGCGGTATCTGCCTTTCCCGATAAAATCTCCAGGTATATTTTGGCTTCTACCTCACTCACTCCAAACTGGGTGAGGAGAGAAATGATAGTGTCTGTTTTTTCGGACATCAGATTGAATATTAGCAGGTTTGTGACAGAATGCAAGAAAAAGGAGGAGTTATGACTGAATTAGATAAACCATTATTGAATCTGATACCTGGGCAAGAAGGATTATTAAATGATGTACAGGATTTAATGCTTGTTGGTGGCATGGCAATAAAACGAATTGATTTTGAGTCACGCAAAAAGCTAGAGCCTGATCTAGAAGCACATGGTGCTATGAGATATTACTCGATATTAGAGTTGGTGAGTATTTTAGCTAAGTTAGTTGAGAGTGTTGATATACAATCTGCACAATTGGGAATATCTTCTGAGACCTGGATGAATCATGGGGGATTTCTCTTAAAACGAGCTCAAGATTACTGTATGCTTGGGAGAGCTGAAATTGTTCGTCTACAAAATCGAGCTTAATAACTGTTTATGATTACCACTAATTTATTTTTAATATTCTCAATAGTTGTAGGATTTGTGTCGCCAATTATCGGCGTGACTAGTGTGATTAAGGGGAGTTTCCGACCCCAGAGAATGACTAGATTCCTTATTTTCCTGGTATCTCTCTTATTTGTTGGAACCCTGTATGCTCAAGGCGACCGAAATTCTATTTATATGGCGAGCGCACAACTCCTGGGGAGTGCTGTTCTTTTTTATCTATCTCTCAAGCGAGGAATGGGTGGAAACAATCGGCTAGATTGGATTGTTTTTGCGATGGCGATAGTGTCTTTGATCGTATGGCAAACGACCAATAATCCTCTATTAGGCTTGATTATGTCGATTGTGACGGATTTTATTGGCTTTGTACCAACCTTGATTAAGATGTGGAAGTATCCAGACACAGAAGAGTGGAAATTTTATATGTCAGATGTCGTGGCAAGTTTCTTTAGTATTTTGTCGATTGGAGTATTTTCTCTTAGTAATCTAGTCTTTCCGATATACATTTTTATAATAAATATAGTGAGCGTCGTGATGATCTTGGGGAGAAAAAGACGTCTTGCGTGGTAGTGTTTTGGTTTATCGATTCAATGGAATTTCTAAGATAATTTCTTTAACATTTCATTTGGTTTTCCAGATATGTGGATTAGGCCAGTAGGGTTGATGCCGAGACGTTTATACCAACTGAGGGGGAAGCTATGGAGCTTGCCGTCGGCTATGCCCTCAAATTCAACTATAGAGTGTGTGGTTAGGGCTTTTTGAACTAATAATTTTGTAAGTTCGGAGGCCACTCCTCTTTTTTGGTGTTCTGGATGAACAAATAGTTCAATCTCATGTATGTGATTGCCATCGCACCAGGGTTTAATTATTCCAGCTATTCCAGCAATAATCTTTCCTTCAGAAGATGCAATGTAAAACATGTCTGGTTGTATTTTCCATAAATAGGTCAAAAAATCAGTTGCAGCTTTATCACTCCAGTGCTCTCCGATGTCTGCTAGATTGAAGCACTCGGCATACACGGAACCTAGCTCTTTTAGTTGATATTTCTTAATGGTTGAGTATTTGTACTGACTGTCCATCAGGTAATTATAAACCAAGAGATTATTAATGTATTGTAAAGAAAGCGTGGAGACTCGTTTATATTATATGTATGGGAATGTTATTGATCAGGCGATTTGGTTATAGTCTGGGAAGGTATTGATCCAGCGACGAATGATCAGTCGGCGACGACATAGCGAAATTGTTCATAGCGCTTCCCATCTTTATCTGGGGCAAAAAAGTCAGTGGAGCCTTGAGCATTCTCTTGAGAATATTGAGATTTGTGGCACGCGATCGCCTGGGTCCGGATCTTCTCTTGATCGGTAATATCAATATAAATCGTATCTTCGTGTCCCCACGAGTCGACAAAAAGAAACTCTGAACAGGAGTGACCCGAGAGCCCTTCTTTTATGTGTTCGGGGTAGAAAAGAAGATCTCGACTGTAGGGATAGGCGGCATCGACAGCCACTTCGGCTGTGTGTCTGTGGTCGCGGTGGTTGACGTAGTATCCCCCGTCTAGATCACGGATTAGAGTTTTTTCGGGGTTGTGGGTGACTATTAAGTCAGGCTTAAAAGTGCGGATTTCTTTGACCAGTAGGCCAATAGTCCTTAGATTATTCTCTATCTCTCCATCGCCGAGATTCAGATTAACGCTATCGTTTAACGTTAGGCCGAGAGTTTTGAGGGCTTCTTGATCTTCGGATTCGCGAGTTTTGGCTAGCTCTTCCTCTGTTATTTGTTGAGCGCGAGAACCTTTGTTGCCTGTCGTCATTTTGACTAGTTTGACTTTTTTGCCATCTTGTACGAGGCGTGTAATCAATCCGCCACAGTAGATCTC
Source organism: Candidatus Woesebacteria bacterium (assembly GCA_031972135.1). Taxonomy (GTDB): domain Bacteria; phylum Patescibacteriota; class Microgenomatia; order UBA1400; family UBA12108; genus GWF. The sequence continues at coordinate 14,024 of DALYFH010000004.1, read as the reverse complement.
GGCGTCATCGGGGTGGGCAAAGACAAACATAATGTTTGACTTATCTTCGAATATTTTCGGATAGGAATCTTGCATTGAGGATATTATAAACGAAATTAGCGCATGAGGTAGACTGCGATGGCGGTAAGAATCGCGGCAAAAAGCTTTCTCCAGAGATAGTCTCTTTCGCCTAGGAAAATAATGCCAGCCAAAACCACAAATGGAGTGGTCGAGGTAACAATTGGCATCACATTGCTAGCTGGGCCGAGTGAAAGTGCCTTAAGCATGAAAGCATAGCCTATCAGATTGAAGCTCCCCAAGAGAAAGAACTGCCAAAGAGGAGTGAGGACTATTTCACGGCGAATGTCGGATATCTTTACCAGAGGGAATGTCCCACTAATAAGCGCTCCGAAGGCGAATGAAATAATGCTAAATGTGGCAACTCCCCAATATTTGATATTGATGGTATCGAATAACCAGGCAAAGGAAATGTTAATGGCGAGAAATAGAGTATATCGAAGCCCCTGCTTGCTAATAATCCTGCCCTTGTTCCCGAGATAAAGCAATAAATTTGCAACGATTATGAGAGTAATTCCAATAAACTTAGTAATAGTGGCTGCTTCTTTGAGAAAGTATAAGGATAAGAAAAAATTTATCACTGGAGCGATTTTCATGGTAATGGTAAAAACCGATGCCTCAGTGTGCTTTTTGGCGAAATACTCATACCTACCGTGTAATCCCCACAAAATAAGTCCAACCACAGTAAGGCCGATTACTTGGGGTGCGAGATTAGAGGGAGTGGTGTTATCAAATACAAAGAGTATGGGGGCGATGATGGCGACGCTCGCGTTGTAGATAGTGGCAAATACTTGAGGATTTTCTGATCTTGTGGCAATGTAACGACCAAGAACGTCATATATTACGAATGTAACGAGAGCCATTAGGGCAAGAATTAACCAAGTCATATGCACAGATTATATATCTACTCAGGAAATGTTGGATACTTGTTGTGTATAATGTGCACAGATGAGTAAAACTATTGAGGATTATTTGAGTAAATTGGGGTTTGATGAAGAGGCAGTGCGACTGTTTGGGGTGCTCGTGGCAAAAGGTCCTCTGACTATCCTAGAGGCCAGTAGAGCCACGGGAATAGAGCGGACGGCACTTTATAGGCAAATAGAGACACTCGCAGAGCGAGGATTAATTGAAGAGGTTCTAGAGCATAAATCTAGGCGGATACGGGCCGCAGAGCCAGAGCAAGTAAAGCTGATGGTCGAGCAAGAAAAGCGCAGAGTAAAAGAGCTTGAAGAAAATTTTCCCGAGTTTGAGAAAGAGATCTCGCAACTGCCAGAGATCAAGTCGACACAGGTCAGATACTACCGAGGAATTGCAGGGATCAAGCAGATCATGTGGAATGAGACAAAAGCGAAGGGAGAGATCCTAGGATATACCTACCGGAATATGGAAGAGGTCGCGGGGGTCGCGTTCTTTAAACAATGGGTTACTCAGATAGAAAAGAATGGGATAGTCACCAAGGACTTGCGTAGTGACGAGTTTCTGAAGAGTATGGACGCGCCTGGATTTGAGCGTATCCATATAAACAAAAGTGGCTGGAGATATCTACCCGACTCGGTCATGAAGCTTTCGCACAACCTGGATATTTATAACAATGTGGTCGCCATTTATTACTGGGAGAACAACGATGTGTTTGGAGTGGAGATAGAGAATGAGAAAATGGCAGAGACACAGCGGAGTATCTGGAATACACTATGGAACCTGGCGGAGAATTCTAAATTGCCGGAGAAATATAGGGGGTTTGAGAGAAAGACTTAGGCTTCTGACTTGATTTGATTGGAGAGATAGATTGCTGAGGGAAGCACAAGCAAGAGGCCCACAAGAGCGGGGTAACTTAAATTAATAGACTTGGTTTATCGGATTTCCTTTTACTAATGAAATGATATTTTTCACCCAGATCTTCTTGTTGCGATCGAGAGCTTCTTTGGTATACCAACCAAAACCCTTAAACATTAAGGCGTTTGTGAGACCTAATAATGGTGAATTGGTAAAGTCTTCGGCTTCGAATATATAGCTAGCTATTTGACCTGATTTGAGAGCCTTAGCCATTTCAGCCTCATCAACTAGATCTCTACTTGATACGTTGGTAAAGATTGCCCCTTTTTTACACTGAGACAACTGAGTTTTACTGATAAAGTTGACGGTTTCTGGAGCATCAGAGAGATGGAGCGAGATAAAATCTGATTGTTTTAGCAATGTGTCGAGGGGTACGTTTTTTACTCCGCTTACTCTTCTTTGCGTCCTATTCCAGCCGATCACTTTCATTCCCAAACCCTGGGCCAGCTTAGCCGTACATTGGCCAATACTACCTAATCCGATTATTCCTATTGTTTTACCTCCAACTTCCTGACCCATGTGGAGCTGATAATTGTTTTTTTGAGTCTCACGATCTGTTAAAAATATGTGTTTGGAGCACCCTAGCAACATAGAAATTGCCAACTCTGCAACCGACTGAGTGGAGTAGTGAGGGATGTTTGTCACTTGAATTCCTCTACTTTGACAGTACTGTTTACTCACGTAGCCGTAGGAGGTGGTGCTCAAAGCCAAATGCTTGATAGAGGTGTTTTGCGCGAGGATTTTAATGATTATTTCTGGAGAATGCTCAAATCCACCAAGATTGTCGGGGTCTATAGCGAATAGATCTGTATTCCTAGTAAGATCTAATAGTTCTTGTAACGAATATGCGCGTCGACTGTCTGTATAGACAACCTCCCCCATTGTAGAGAGTGTTTCTTGCTGAGTTTTTGTGTACTCGTCACGTGGTGTTAATATAACTATTTTCATAGTGAGCAGACTTTACGACACCAAATAACTGTTGTAAAATTGTTGTCCATGATGGTGGACAATACTGAAATAAATAAAATCTTAATTACTTTTGGCCTGAGTGAGAAAGAAGTAGGGGTATATTTAATACTGATCAACTTTGGTTGGTTGACAGCTTTGCAGATTTCTAGGAAATGTCCAATAAAAAGGACCACACTGTACAGAATTCTTGAGAGCTTGTTGGCGAAGGGATTGGTGGAACAGAAGTTGGATGACAAAACTACGTATTACTCTGCCTCATCGGTCGATCATTTTGAAAATCTAGCCTTGGAGAAAGAGCGACAAGCGAGTGAGATGCGAAATATGCTTCCGAATCTGAAAGAGCATTTCGAGATTATTAACCTAGCCAAACCGTTAGAAGTAAGCACTAAGTTCTATCGAGGCATACGTGGATTACAACATTTAGAACTAAAAACTACTCAGGCTAAATCTGGTGAAATTCTTATATTTGACTCAAACCAGTGGGACAAGTCTCTTTCGAGAGAATTTGCGGAAGATGTACGACATAGAATAGTGAAGAAAAATTTACAAGTGCGAGAGCTTTCTAACACCACGAGCACTGACAGCTTGTGGACAGATAACTTGAAATACTTAAAAAACCACTATAAGCATCGTGAAATATCTAAGTCTTTGGTTAATATCACACAGGACATTCATATTGTTGACGATGTCGTGCAGTTTTCTGGGTATAACAAAAATGACCTGGTCGGAATCGAAATCGTGAGCCCAGAATATGCACAGATGCTAAGACAAGTTTTTGAGGTGTTGTGGGGAATGGCAGAAGGAACTACTAAACGGTAATTGTCACTATTTGGTCGATTGCCACTCGACCGCCCACCCTAGCCTTGCAATTTTCTGAGGGAGCAGCATATATCACTGAACCCTGAGCTTGTTTAATCATAATCTGACGGCCGAGTGAGGCTGCTAGCTGCATCGAGCCAGAACCATTACCGTGATCTTCGAGGGTCCCCCAATCGAGGAGAAAGGTGCGAGAGACGATAGTACCCCGATTTTTGTCTTCCCATGCCCAGACCATGGTATGTTTATAGGTCGCTGCTTCTGACGGAGTGATAGACCTGACCGCGCGTGGGTCTGGAAGCTCAAGATGCTGCCATCCTGGAGTACCCCTGAGACTAGCTTCAATCCAGGTTAGATCAGAGTCGTCTGTCCAGGTAGAAATATTCCCACCCCTACATGAGACAAGCGAGAGATCTCGCTTTAATACATGTTTAGAAAAATAGGCAGTGCTAATCAAGGCGTCGCCGGCGAATTTTGTTTCTTGTTGAGGGTTAAAGAAACTAACAATAAAGGAGTCGAGTCTGTTCACAAAGACGGTATCAGTAAAGTGAAGCTTGGTCGCGATAGTTTGTCGCTGCGAGGGGGAAAAGTTTTGCTCTAAATCGAGAATAATGCCCGTGGGGTTGCCATGATTTGAAGTTGAGTCGACAAAGGCACGCAACTGGTTAACCGACAAAGAGGTAGACATAGATTTAGCTTAGCACGATACCTATCTTCTGGTCCTACAGGCTAATAGGTGTGCGCAGCCTGATACAGACAATAATATCTCTGGGGGCGAGTAAGAGATTTTTACGATATTATGGAGAATGGCAGGAACTAAATCAGTAAGATCGCACCTAGCAAGGCTAGAGTTATCCAGGACATTATTTGCGCGCCCCACTAGCTGGCCAGTTACCAATGACGATAGCCAATACAATAAATGCAGCACCATAGACATCGTAGATTCTTGGAGTCTCGGCAAAAATTAGGTAGCCAAACAATGAAGCAAAAACCACTTCGGATGAAATCGCAATTGTCCCTAGGTTCAGATCAAAGTGTTGAAACCCATATAGAGTTAAATAATTGATTGCAAAAATCATTGACCCAAAGACCAATCCAACTACCCAGTTGAGCGAGCTGATCTCTGGCATTTCAAGACTACCCGAATATGCCATGAGAGCTGTGGCAACAAGAAGGCCGCCCACCTGAGGAACTAGGGTCAATACTACCCTATCTAGTTTGCCGCTTAAGTGTTTGCGAAAGACATTGGAAATTGTGTCAAAGGTGCCAGCGAGCACGCCATACAACATGCCCTGATCTATCTTTACTATTCCTTCTGGTTGGAGGAGGAGATAAAAACCAAACAAAACAGTAAGAAGACTCAGTAGTTTGATTGTGGTAATTTTTTCTTTAAATATCAAGATTCCTAAGATTAGTGAGACAAGAATAGACCCAAAGTAGAAGGAAAAAATACTAAGCATTATTGATGTTTTTAAGACAGAAGTCGTAAAGAAAACAACTGCAGTTGGAAACGAAAGTCCAAAAAGGAATAAATGTTGTTTGGGAACTCCAGAGAATGATAGCTTGATTTTTTTGAAAAAGACTATCGATAGGGCTACCACCAAAGCTACAATATTGCGAAAAGCAATTTGCTGATAAGAACTTAGGTCTGTGGAAAGCAGTCTTACCCAAACACCAAAAGATCCGAAAAGAAGTCCAGCGAGCAAGAGTGATGCTAAGCCTGAATACATTTTTCCCATGTGGTTATATTATCACTCTTTTTTTATGAATAGATAACTATATATTAGAGTAGCGAACATTATTATCGAATAAATCGAGAAAAGAATTGTAATATTCTTTTCCTCAGTCAAATTAGCAAAGAAGACTACAAGAAATATGTATGGAATTTGAGTTATTAAGGCAAGGGTTGAGAGTGTAGTGGCTCGGTGCTTAGAATCTATTCGCTCGTTGATAATCGATGAAACTAGTGGACGAGATAAGTTTTCGAAAATATTTATGAATAAATATATTGTGCCTCCAACTAGTAGTCCAGATCCGGTCTTGGCAATGCCAAAAATAAAACTATAACCTGCAAGCACTAGGATGAGAAAATGTTTATTACCTAGATATTTGCGGATTTGGTCATAACGAAATGAAAAGAGAATCGCTGGAACAGATACGAGAGCAAAAAGATAACCAAAAGTCTCACCACTAAAACCAAAATACCCAGCCATAGATTGGCGTACTAACCCCTGATAAAGTTTAATAATTATTGGGAGAGACAGTAGGGGGATTATATAGTTGTGTAATTGGCTACCGAAGAGAGTCAGAACACCCTCTTTTAAATGTATTAAGTATTCTTTGATAACAAACTTTTTACTATCAAATTTGGGCTCGGTAGTTTTTGAGAGTACAACAAGCGACATAGACAGGAAAATTACCCAGGCATAAAAGGGAAAGGTTGGATTGAGACTAAAAAGAAAGCCGCCAATAAAAGTCGAGATTAGAGTTGCAGCAATAGAGAGCGAATTATAGCGCCCGACTACGTGATCATAGTGAGCCTCCCTCCCCTTCTCTTTAAGAGAATCGTAGCCGAAGGCTTCGGAGGCACCAGAATGGAAGGAAAATCCAATAAACATCAAGATATTGCCGATCAAAAAGTGTAGAAATGTTGTTGAGTTTATCAGAACAAGACAAGACAAGATTTGAAATAAACTACCCACAATCAGAGAGCGTTTTTTACCTAACGTGTCCGCAATGACTCCTGTTGGAACCTCCACAAGGATTCCAACCAAGACCGCTACGCCTTCTACTAGACCGATTTGAGTTGTCGTAATGTGTTGGCGAAAGTAGAAGACCCAGTTGGGTAAAATGAACCACCCGTTTAGAAAGATTCCCAAGAGGTAATATAGTTGAACATTTTTGACACCAAAACTAGGGAAGAGTTTGTTAAACATTAGTTGATTATATCCCTGATATACTCGATTAATGAAACGAGCGGTCGGTTTTTGGATTAGTTTAGAGAATTACACTTGGAAAGTAATAGTGAGATCCTCCCCCACTCTCCCGTGGCTCTGGGTCGGGTTAGTGTTCTTGGTGATTAGTACATCACTAATCACATCTAAGCGCAGTCTAGCGGGAGCTGAAGGGCGTGTAGAGGCTGCTGTTGTAGCTGCGAGCGTGGGTGATTATGATGTGGCACAAAGTTTGTGGGAGAAACAAATACCTGAAGAGCGCCTGGCCGAAGATATGATCTATCCTGAGCGAGTGGTAGAGCGAGAGATTACTAAATATCAAGAGTTACTTGCAAAATACCCTGGCCATCGCGATATATACCTAGTACTTTCACAGCTATACAGCCAAATTGGTGAGAGTGAGCAGGCTCAATCCTACCTAGAGATGGTAAGAGAACTAGATCCCAACAACGCCTATTTTGGACAGTAAGTTATTCTTTTTTATCTTCGGGCTTTGCTTCACCCTCAGTCTTGGCTTCGGCTGGAGCCTCACCTTCGACTGGAGCTGCAGCTACTACCTCTTCTTCTTTGGCTGGCTCTTGGACGGTTGCGATTACCTCTTCATCTTCGACCATCAAGGTTACTTTGGAGCGATCGAGCTTGAGATCTTTGGCGTGAATGGTAGCACCTACCTCGGTTAAGACAGTGATGTCGACCTCGATTTCGCTTGGGAGATCGGCTGGGAGAGCTTCGACTTCGATTTCGTTTCTTTGGAGTGCTAAGACGTTTCCTGCTTTGACTGCCTCTGACTCACCAATAGGTTTGAGAGGGACCATTGCAGTGGTTTTCACGTTTAGATCTACTTCGTGAAAGTCAACGTGGAGGAGCTCGCTACTAACTGGATCTTGGGCGTAGCCAGCAACTAGTACTGGGTGGGCTTTGCCTGAGTCGACAACAAGGTCAATGAGACTAGTTTCGCCGGCTTTTTTGAGAATATCTTTAAGAGCCTTGATTTCGATCTGGATCGAGTGGGATTTCATCTTTTTGCCAAAGATGTTGGCTGGAACAACACCAGTCTTTCGTAGGGCGCGGACTTTGCGTCCCAAGGCAGTGCGAGTAGTTGCTTTGACTGTAAAGTTGGACATAGTGTTCCTTTTAGTAATGAGTTATCAGTAATTATGTATGTGCAGATTATAGCAGATTAGGACTAAAATTGAATCGAGAGGCGGTGATCTGTGTCATTGAGGAAATCAAAACTTAGTTTTTGTGAATCTAGCACTTTGGGCTCGGGTGAGAGTTTGGAGGGCTTGAGATAGAGTGGCAAGTTGTAGTTAACTGTGATTTTATCCTGAGACCTAGTGCCTGATTGCCTCTGGAAATAGAGACTATAGAAGGAACCAGATTTTAATTTGGTCTCATTAGTGTAGACGACCTTACTAGTGGTTAGACTATTGATTGGCACTGTCACGAGATAAGAAACGACTAGTCGACCGTGCTCCTCGGAAACGGTGTAGTCAGAAGAAGGGAGTGTGTTTTCGCCAATTTTGATCTCGACTAGGCTTGAGGATGGCGGGAGGTATAGTCTCGCATAGTTTTTGTAGGAGCCGGCTGGCCAGGCGTTACTAGTTGCGGCATTTTTCCAGGTAGTGTTTAGAGTATGGGTGGGCTCGCCATCTTTGCTGACGTTAATATCCAAATTCATATCTTTGGTGATGTAAAAATTGGCTTTGTTGACACCAAAATTGCTATCGACACTGTAGAGATAGTCGTCGTAGCATGGGCTCGTGGGACAGGGCTTATTCTCGATACCACCGTTCCACCCGAGCGTCTGGAGGATCCGCTCCGAGTTGGGACTGATGACGCTCACCTGGGTATCACTACTCTCGAGTGAGCTCATGAGAGCGGCGCTGACACTCAAGAGTGATTTGGCGTCCGCCGTTTTTAGTTTCTCAAACAGGGCATCGGCCACACTGCTCAAAAATTCTTTTTTGGCAGTGCTTCCCGGGAAAAAATTGACTTCGGCGTGGTACTGGGCTCGCTCGGCGAGGTTGCCGGCATTTATGGTCTCATTATAGTCGGGTAGCTCTAGTGGGCCGAGTGCGGATAAGAGGAGTTTTAAGGTTTCTAAATTAACTGCGATTGTGCCTGAGACATCTTGATTCATCGATTTTTTGAGGAACCATTCGGCACGGCGCGCGCTAGTTGGGAAGTCGGGGTCAAAGTTACTGTCTCTTAAGTACCACTTGGCTTCGCCGAGAATATTTTTGATAGGAGCTGGGGGTTCGACGTGCCCCTTGAGTGCTCCATCGGCGGTATAGACGTCATAAACCTGAAAATCGTAGAGCTTACCTTTTTCAAAAGAAATGATGCCATAGCTGCCGATAAAACCACCGGTCCCTCGCAGCTCCATATTATTTTGAAATAACACTAGGTATTTGGTTCGATCACTGAGACTTATTAGGTCTGGCAGGATGCTGACTACTCCCTTGCTTAAGAGCGTGTTTTTTTTGAGACTCGGCAACATGGTTTTTAGACTCTGATAGTCGTTATCCATATTAGAGATTAAACCTGGAGTTTTTGGCGGGAGCGTACCATCAAGCAGAGAGAGTTCCTGATAGAGAGTCTCGATGTCTAATCTCGCGTTGGTTAGTGTGCTAGCTAGATTGAGATCTGTGTCGGTCAAAATGTAGCTCGAAATATCGCGAGCGCCGAGCGAGAGGTTGGCGGTAGTCTCCCCTAGCTTTAGCGCTTGCTGATAGGCATCCAAGAGGAGAGAGGCGTCACTCATCCCAAATGCCACGGTGTTGGTGTAGAGATACTTGGCCGAAGCCTTGGCTACTGGATTGGGTTTGAGATTATCTAGCGACCCAGCGTAAAATTGGTTTTTATAATTAGAGATCGTGACCCAAGTGATCCCAAGAGCTAAGGCAAGAGAGCCAAGATAAAATATTAATCCAAATAGTAGACCTTTTCCGACCACCCTGAGCCCTCGCTTTTTAAGGAAAGCGGGCATTGTTAATTTTTTTCTAGCTCGAGGCTTTGTTTTGGGAACAAACTCAAGACCTGTTAGGTTGTATGACTTTGGCTTGTCTGGCTCCGGCTCAGTTGCCCGAACCAATTTGGGTAGGCGAGTTTTTGGGATCGTGACCAAAGGCTCTTTTACTAACTCTAACTCTGGTTCTGGCACTGGCGCTGGAACAAGCTCAGTTTTTGGAGTTGGATCGTTCTTGGGTTTGTGTTCCTTTAAATAATCAAGCGCCAGGTCAAGAGTACTCTCTTTGGGTAGATCGCTTAGAAGCTGATGAGTAGAGCGATAAAAGCTAGGTGAGACTGGGGAGACTATCCCTGCATCTGAGTAGTCGACCTGGATAGATGTTCCACTAGACTCGCCGAACAACTGTAAAAGAGTAGTCAGGGAAACCCCAGTCGAATTACCAATGTTTATCTGAGGAGCTTCGGTTTGGCTAGTGAGGACCAGAGAGAGTGCGTTTAGGAGATATTCTTCGCTCATCAAATGGAGGGACGACAAACCACCCTCCCCTAGGCTGACTTTTTTATTATTACTAATCTCATTTGCTAGTTTTTTGAGTGTGTCTGACCCCTCTGAATCTAGTCCCAGATACTCCCCTATTACTAGTCTGGTGGCGCGACTAGAGACATCTAGTGGGATTTTTTGCCAGGCTCGCTCGACTAGATAGAGGTGTGGGTGTGGATAGGTGGTTAGCTTGCTCCAGACTCCCCTCCCCTCGCCGACAAAAAACGTGGCTAGCTCGGGACTTAAAAATATTAGCCAAGCATCATGAAGCGGAAAATTTTGATCTGTGAAACCAAGTATTTGCTCTAGGGAATAGAGGTGAGTTTCGAGGTTTCCGCGCTCGGCATACTCGCCAATTACTCTTGAGACATCGCGAGCGTTCGAGAGAATCGCAACATTACCACGCACGGCTTCGACCGCGTATCTTACAGCAGGCATACGTTCAGTTTATCGGCATTTCACCAAATCAGCAATTAGCGCTTTTATTAACTATTTTTGCCCTATATTACATCCTCGTTAATTACTATCTTTTGTTATCACTTTTTTTTGTTCCATTGGTTTGGTATCCTGTCTTGGCTAGCTATATTATCTTTTTGTACTTACGTTTTTTGCACGTTCTGTTAGGCCTGCATTTATTCTTTGCCTACTTACAGGTACTTTGAGTTTTTATTAACCTATAGCTGTTTAGTTTATGGGCACAGGAAATGCAGGTTAGAGAGTAAAAAGGCTAACTTAGAGAGGAGTTAAAGCGTTTGATGTGCGTCTAATGCTTCGTTTACTAGAGCGTCGGAGAGAGTATTCCCCTCGCGATAGGTGTGAGCGATACTCCAGGAGGCAAACTTATTTAGTAGTCCCCTCACCTCTTGAAATCTGGGGATTAAGTCGGGACTTTTGACTTTGTAGAGTCCTTTGACCTGGTTAACTATAAGGAGCGAGTCCATTTTGATTGTTACCTCGGCCGTTGGGTGATTGTTAGCTATCCAGGTTAAGCCTGCAATTAGTCCTTGATATTCTGCCTGATTATTGGTCGTAATCCCGAGATAATTACCGCGTTTTTCCAGTATGATTGCCGCATCCACCTTTGCCTCGGCTTTGGTGGACAGGTCCTCACTAACGTCGTAGACCACGTAGCCATACGCGGCAGGGCCAGGATTACCCCTGGAACCACCGTCACATTGGAGGAGGAGTTTAGTCATAAAGTACCAATTAATCTGTTTTTGAATCTCTTTTTAAACTGAGTGAATAATACAGGAGAGAGAGAAAAATGAGAAGCTCGGTTATGCCTGTAATAATGGCAGCGGAGACTGCGCCATAACGGGGGATAGCCCAGAGGTTACAAGATAAGTTGAGTAGTGCGGCTAGGATATATATTTTTAGGACTAAGCCGTCTCTAGCTCTAGCTACGAGATCCCACATAAGGGGCGCGGTGAGGTAGAAGAGAGGGAGTGAGAGAGCGAGAATGCGGAGAGTGGTGATTGAGAGTCCCAATTCGCCCTTGATCAAGATAATTGCGGGCGCGAGGAGATAAGTGGCTACGGCTGCTAAAATTCCGAGTACCCCGAGTGCCTGGAGAGTAGGAGTGAGAAGATTCTTTTTGTTTTTGAGCATGAGTGGATAGAGCGAATTCATAACAAACACAGGCAAAACTAGGATTACATCAAAGATCCGATAGGCAAAAGAGTACTGCCCAACCTCACTGCTTGTGCGGAAGACCCCTAAGAGAACTGTGTCGATTTTGCTGCTTAAGATACTAAAGATTAGGATGGCGCCGAGAGTAGAGGAACGCAAGATAGTGGGGACTATTTCTTTAAATTCATGGGGTTCCTGTTCTGTTAATAAGCTTTTTGGGAGTAGAAGCAGGGTCGTTACTGCCATGACTAGGTATCCGAGAGTTGTCGCAATTATTAAATTAAAGAGAGTGGGGGAGAACCAGAGATAATATAAAGTTAAAATGGTGGATGTTGTAGTTCCTAGAATAACAGAGAGGGTGGAGCGCCAATAACTAAGACTGTGTTGAAAATAGGCGTTTCCTGAGGCATAGATACTCTGAAATATTATGCCTAAGCTCGCAACCCAAAAGAGAGACTTGATCTCCTGACTATAACCTCCAGGGAGGAGAAGTACCAGAGTGTTAAGCAAGATGATGGCAAGTAGAGCGAGCGCTAGCCGCGCTATCATTACCCGTCTAGTTAACTGCAACATAGAGGCAGGAGTGGTAGCCCTGCGTACAGAGTCTGCGTTTAACCCAAAATCAATTCCGGTAAAACCAAGAGCGACTAGGACCAGGATTTTGCTGAGGTCACCGTATAAATCGAGACCGGCGAGTCGGATAGTGAAAAAAGTGGTAAGTAAAGTCAACCCTGCACCAAAAAATTTGGCGGTTAGCTGGGCTAGGGTGTTACTCGCGATACTTTTGAGCATGAGAGTAGTTTACAACTTTTAAATATACAAGCAGGATGAGTAAGCCTTGAGGAGACGTGAAGAGATAGTGGTCTAGGAGAAGGAGAGGGAGAAGCGGAACAAAAGTTAAAAGTTTAAAGTTATAAAGTTTATAAAGCGCAACAATAATCACAGTAGTCCCGATTATGCCAAACCAGGAGAGAAATAGAGTGGCGCTATTATGGTCTGGCTGGAGAGCGGCATGACGCAACAATCTAGATTCTTCTTGGTTGGATTGTGCGGTGATGCTGGCCTGTGCACCTGTCCCAAAAACGGGATAATTAACGATTGTTTTGATTGAAATAAATTGGAGTGAGAGCCGTTCAGAATATGAGAGGTCGAGCGAGCGGGAGAGAGTAGAGGAGTTTGTAAACAGCATCCCACAAAGTGTCGCTAAAATAGCGACAAAATAGATTAGCCTCTGCCGCAGCTTAGTAATCACATAAAACGGAATAATTATCCCAAAGAGAGCGAGTAGAGCAGATCGACTCTGGGTCAGCATGACGCCAAAAATAGTGATTATGAGCAATCCATTTTTTAGTAATGTGTTTTTGGAAAGCTTGAGTGTGATAAGACTCGTGATCACTAGCCACCCAGCTAGGACGTTGGGGTGACCAAATGTACCATAGGCTCTGAGTACTACTTCGTTCATAAACGTAGCTAGAGCGACTCCTGGCTGACCCACAGACACCATTCGCTCGCCTAGGTAGTAGAGAGGACCCTGGATACTGTGGCCGAGCCATACTTGAGCGATTGAAAGTACGAGCTGGAAAAGGGAGGCTAGTGTCAAACCAATGGATAATAGCTTATGGTTAATAACTAGTGAGAATGAAGATAAAAATGAAATGTAGAGTAAGAGGTGTAGAGACCAGGAGAGAGTGGAGACTGGGTTAACGCTAAAAACCAGGTTAACTAGGAGAATCATGGCTAAGTACCATATTCCGTGAATCTTTATAACTCCCCGCGGTTGCTGACTCGTAATTCTATTTAGCAATAAATACAAGATTATTAATATATCGAGAAAATATAGAGTGGGGGAGAGGTAGTCGACGCGGACGCCATAAATCAGCGCTGAGTCCGGCCAGAAATGTAATCCTAGCTGGGTAGGACTGAGAAAAAGGATGAGAAAGAGCGCGACTCGCTTAGTTTTTTGGAGCCAAGATAAGGCGGCGGTCGACCCCAGTCCCTTCGGAGTAGGTAGTGAGCGTTTCATGA
>DALYFH010000004.1:0-217 GCA_031972135.1 Candidatus Woesebacteria bacterium | reverse complement strand
TTAGGTGGACGGCGCGCCTATCGGTAGAACTTAGTGGTGGGAAAGCATGTGGAGTGCCAGTAGCCTCTACTTCGGCACTTATGCGCTCTGCCATACTGCCGAGCACGCTCAACCTCTCCTGACGATAACCGCCAACGTCGACCGAGACGTGGAGATGAGACTCCTGACCATTGTTGATCATGAGTGAGAGAATGAGCTGGAGCGAGTCGAGGGTGGC
>DALYFH010000003.1:44602-52011 GCA_031972135.1 Candidatus Woesebacteria bacterium | reverse complement strand
AAAAATGATCCGAGCTCGCCCTATCCTCAAACCAATCTGCCCAATTGATCTCTGGCAGGACCTGAGCGATCACCGGATCTACTCCCTCATAGTGCTTGATGACAGTAGCTATCGGAGTAAGATCTGAGGTCATAAGGTGTCGAGTGTATAAGTACTACCATCTTTTGTGAGGACAAAAATGGAGCCGTTACCGACCATCCGAAAATCCTCGGCGCTCTCTTTGAGTCCGTAAAATTCGAGGATCCGGTTGATAGTGCCACCATGGGAGACAATCCCGACCGATTGATCAGGGTGGATAGTGGGCAGATCGGATAAGAAGCCATTAACCCTCGTTAACATCTCCCCTATCGTCTCTCCCTGATGTGCGTTCCAATCTAGTATGTGATTATCGCGAGCATGTTCAAACTCTTTCCAGAGTTTATCTTTTTCTTCGTCCGGCTCTTTTTCCCAGGCCCAGCCCGCAAAGACACCCATATCAGTCTCACGGAGCGCAGGGGTATGTTTGATCTCGATGCTCAGTGTCTCACTGACATAAGTCGCTGTCTCTTTTGCACGCACTAGGTCGGAGCTGTAGAGTGCGTGTAGCTTGTGGCCAACTAGTTTTTTTGCGGCTTCTTTGGCTTGTTTGTGACCAGTCTCGTTTAGTGGGATGTCTAGCCATCCCTGCATACGGCGCTCTAAGTTATAGTCCGTCTCGCCGTGCCTAATAATGTATATTTTCTTTGGCATATAAGCTAACTCGTTATTTCAATTATGTGTCCATCTGGGTCATGCAAATATGCGACGGTCTGACCCCAACTAGTCGTTTTGGGACCATCGAATATGTCGACACCTTTGTCTGTTAACTCTTTGCATGTACTAGTTACGTCATCAACCTGTAGAGCAATTACTACTCCACCCTGAGATCTCATGTACTTCTCTTCAAACATAGCGGTAGCGTGCTTTTTTTCGAAAAGAGCTAGGGGTGTTTCTCCTAACTTATAGTCCACAAAGCCTATGTCAGTTGAGTTTACAACTAAACCGAGCTTTTCTTCGTAAAAACGACGTGAAGTAGCTAAGTCTTCTACAAGTAAGCAGATCGCAAATAGCTTGGTGATCATAATGATGTCCTTATAATATATTTATCAGCAACTCTTAACAACTTTGTAATAACTTTTTCCACATCAGGTACTGTTGGGACTCTTTTTGAGCCTACTTTTGGGTATTCAAAGTCTTTTGCGACATAGTACTCATTTAGTAAGTTAATTATTGCTAGTTCTTTTAAATCTAGATTTAGTTCTAAAAATCTGATATTAGCTAGTGCAGCAAGTACCTGGAGATCGTGACCTACTTTTTTTATGTATGACAGTTCAAAGCCTACATGCAACAATAGTGCCTTAAGAGATAGTTCAGTAACTCTTCCTAAAAGGAAAAATTTACATGCAAAAAGAGATGTTAATTTTGGGCGTGCATTCTGGATTAAGCTGTAGGAATCGTAATAGTCGTGTGCGTAATTTAGAAGACCGAACTTTGTAGTTCTTTGCATATTAACTATTGTTCAGATATTTTTTATTTTTTAATTGGTCTGGCAGGAATGACTCTGTATCTCGCATATTATAACCCTGACCATACCCTAGGTTTTTCATTAGCTTGGTTGGGGCGTTCCTCACTTTGAGTGGGATCGGGAGATTGCCATATTTTTTGATATCTTCCAGGGCGGCAAAAAATGCGTCGTTGGCTGCCCTGCTCTTTTTGCAGTTAGATAAGTAGACCACACCCTCTGCCAGGTTAAGCTGGCACTCAGGATAGCCTATCGTTTCGCAGGCTCGAAAGACAGCGTTAGCAACAACGAGCGCGGTTGGCACTGCGACCCCGATATCTTCGGATGCAAAGATTACCATGCGCCGGGCGATAAAGAGCGGATCCTCCCCCGCTGCGACCATGCGAGCGAGGTAGTAGAGAGCTGCATCTGCCTGACTGGCACGCATACTCTTGATAAAAGCACTAATGGTGTCGTAGTGTTCCTCCCCACTCTGGTCATAGCGGAGATAGGGTGACTGTAGTGTGGTGTTGAGGGCATCTATACTAATCTTTGGATACAGCGCTGCTGCGGATTCGATAATGTTTAGCGCCTTCCGGCCATCCCCATTGGCAAAGCGAGCCAAAAAGTCGAGAGCATCTGGATCTATTTTTGATTTGAGCTGTTTGACCCCCTGCTTGATGAGTGTCTTTAGCTCCTCTTCGCTCAGTGGTTTGAGCACGTAGACGTGGGCGCGGGAGAGGAGCGGACTGATCACCTCAAAACTAGGATTTTCGGTGGTGGCACCGATTAGGGTCAGCACTCCATTTTCGACATATGGGAGGAGGTAGTCTTGCTGAGATTTGCTAAAGCGATGGATCTCATCGAGAAAGAGGATGGTCTTATTTTGGCCGACCTTCTCGACAATCATCCGGATATCATCTTTTTTGGCGGAGACGGCCGAGAGGTAATGAAATTCGGCTCCCACTGAGCTCGCGATTATCTTTGCGAGCGTGGTCTTGCCGCATCCTGGTGGACCCCAAAAGATGAGCGAGCCTAGACTTCCTGTCTCGATAATCCGCCTAAGTGGAGCTCCCTCACCGACCAGGTGTGACTGGCCAATATAGGTATCTAGTGATGTTGGTCGCAATAAATCAGCCAGGGGTTGTGCCATGAATATATATTCGCCCTTTTTTCGGTAAAAATCAAGCAGGTGAGGTTTTAGCCTAAGACTTTTTTGGCCCAGTAGGCATTGGTCCTAAAGAGGGACTCAAATGTCCCGGCATCAGACCAAAAGCCATCTAGTGTGGCCCATTTTAGTTTGCCTTCTTTGATGTAGGCATTGTTGAGATCTGTTACCTCGAGCTCGCCCCTGCCGCTCGGCTTTAGAGCTCTTATTTTGTCAAAGACAGTGTTGTCGTAGAGGTAGAGGCCAGTGACTGCGAGATTGCAGGGAGCCACTTCGGGTTTTTCGAGGATCTCCTCGATGACACTCGGATCACTCTCGCTAAAGCGAGGGATACCAAACCTATTGGGATCGGCGACTTCTTTTAAGAACACCATGGCCCCTTCACTAAAACCAGAGACTGCGCTACTAATATCGGCGTCGGTTGTGTTGTCACCTAGGATCACAGCGACGCTCTCGCCGTCAGCAAAATCCTCGGCATACTTTAGCGCGTCACTAATGCCGCCACTACCACCCTCTTGATACGCATATTCGACGTGAGACAACCCTAGGTCACGACCATTCTTAATTACATTGATAAAGTCGCCAGCATGGACGTCGCCTGTGACTATGAGGACTTCGGTGATACCTGCGTTCATTAAGGTCTGGATGGGGTAATACACCATGGGACGATCGTATACGGGGAGCAAATGTTTGTTGGTCGCGTGAGTTAGGGGATATAGCCTAGTACCTTTGCCACCAGCGAGAATAACACCTTTCATAAAAGACTCCTTCTTTAGAGTACGAGCGTACTCATGACTACTATACCTAGGGCAGTGACCATCACATATTCTAACACGGTGCGACCTGTCAGATCTTTGAGAGTCAGGTGGTGGATGAGGCCCCAGATGAGGTAGATCACGCCGTAGACAATAGTTGCATAAAGTAAGATCTGTGGCATGTTGCGCAGGGTATAGACGAGGCCGAGGTAGACGATAGAGGTTGCAGCGAGTAGGCTATAGGCGAGTTTGTGTTTTTGGACATCTTGCATCATATAAATACCCTCTTACAAAATAGATCCTGCATTAAGGATAGTGGTTGCGAGTAATATCACGTTGATAAAGACAATGTGTGCCCAGTTTTTGCCGACCCTTCGGGAGATGACCTTAGATTCAGCGAGGATAAGGTCGATCACTAATACTAGGATAAAGAGCAAGGTGGTAGCTAAACTCATGATTTTTTTCAGCGTAAACTCATTTAGTTTGGGCTGCACCTGCACCTCGGCAACAACTGCCTCGACACTCTCTGGAGTGGCTGACTGTACCTCGGGCACAGGATTATCAACTATTGAGACTGTTGGGACGATGGTCGGGGCGGGAGTAGCGGCAGGCTTTACCTCTTTGGTAGCTACCGTACTATTACTAGTATCTGCTGCGGCGACTGTCCCATTTGCGGGACTACCAAAGAGCTGAACGACGAGCATGGTGTCTTTGCCCTGGAGGGTACCTGGGACCACGGCGATCCCGATCTCTTTGTATTTGGCATTTACGATATTGTCCCTATGTGTGGGCGAGGCCATCCAGGCGGCGAGCATGCGGTCTGTACTACCAAAATCTTTGGCGAGATTTTCGCCAGCGTAGAGGTAGCCGTAGCCAGCGGATTTAAACCAGACCCAGGGAGTTTTGCCGCTTGGAGAGTTGTGGGCCCAGTAATCTTCTTCGATCATGTTGGCGGCTTTGCGACGAGCGGCATCAGCTAGCTTTTCGGAGTAGACGAGAGTAGGCAATCCTGCCCTAGTGCGTTCGCTATTGGTCGCGCTCACTACCTCGTTAATCGTGATACTACTGGTAAAACCGAGGATGTGGTAGGGTGTGGCATCGAGTAAGCGGAGAAAGAGGTTGCCTGTTAAGAGCATTCCAATAAAGAAAAAGATCCCGGAGTTGTGCAGGAGCTTGGCCCGAAAGTTGTTGGTGTGATGAGGGGTAAAATAATGCCTAATTTTGGCGCTAAATGACATGCTTTATTATGGTCACAAAACCTCATGACTAGCAAGTGTCTATTTGAGCAAGAATACGTCGAGGTAGAGACCCCAGATGAGAGCGATGGTGGATGCGACAAAGATAAAGATAAAGTTCCAGCGTTCTTTGGTGGAGAGGAGAGTCCCTAATACATAGTCACTCGCCTCTTTTTCGGCCGCACTAAACTCTTTTGATCTTTTGATTTTATTTAATAGTCGGTATTTTTTGAGTAGCTCGTACCGTTTTTCGGAGACCTGATAGCGATGGGCAAAATAGATAATAAAGCCAACAGTGCCGATGTACCAGGAGATGGTAGACCAGAGAGTGGAGTAATTGTTGAGCACTACGATGATGCGATAAGCAAAGGTCGCCACTATCCCTGACCAAAAATAGAATTCACGGGTAAACTTTGAATGAGGTTTTAGTTTTTGCATACTCTATATATAGAGTAGCACAATGTGAGCTAGTTAAGGTGGGCGACTACCACATAGCGGTCTCGGTCGAGCAGACCGATGCAGGTATAGAGCGTGAGGCGGGAGTCAGAAGTATTTTTGGTTAGTGATGTATCATCGGGAGCGATGGTCGCAGTATAGGTAACTGTATATGTGAGCATCTCTGACTCGCTGAGCGTGACAGTAACTGTGTCACCAGGACTTAGCTCTGGGAGGTTTTTGAGCATGTTCGGCCAGTTGTGGCCGTAGATTACGGTGTTGCCAGAGTCACCGAGCGCTGCAGAATTACTGGCGTGTGATAGCCCCTTGGTAGTGGTCTGCCATTTGCCACCCACAACGGTCGCGGGATAGATGGGCAGAGTAATGCCTAGCTTCTCGATACTCATAAATGGATAGATGGGGGTAGGTTTAGCTAGCTCGGAGGCGGAATTATCCATAATACTAGGTGGAGCTACAGGATGCTCGATTGGGATCACGCGGTAGCGGAGATATAGACGATTGAGAATGAGCGCTAGGGTCAGCGCAGCAGCCACGACCCAGACACTGGGATACTTGGATTTTTTACTCTTTGACCTCTTGGGAGGTTTAGTTCTTTTCATGGCGAGACTGACGCAGGCCAGTAAAGATAAAGATGAGTGCAAGAATGGTAAGAGCTAGTAGGACTAAAGAGTCGCCAGTTGCGGCTAGACCTAAGACCTCTCCCTCACTACTACTGTTGCTACTAGAGCTATTGTTTGAGCTAGAGTTACTACTCGAACTCGAACTGCTGGAACTAGAACTAGGAGCAGGAGTATTGCGGCAGCTGTAGCTCACGTTTTTGGCAACAAATGGATCTGCAACTAGTCCCCAGAGAGAACCATCGGGGACATAGAACCAACCCTCTTTCTTTAGGACTTCTACCTCTTCTTCGGTTAGTGAGCTCGCGTTCCACCAGTTGGTCTGGATACCTGTGCCATCGACACTACAAAAGCACTGAAGAATGGTTGTAGCATCAAGGTCGTAGACTGTGTCGCTACCGACATATTCCTGGCTGGAGCCGACGATACCGTGGGTGCCGTTAGGGTAAAAGACGCGTAGGGTGCCCTGAGGGGATAAACATGAGGGGAAGTTGGGAGTAGTCACAGCGTAAGCTGGGATATAAGAATAGGCTATGAGACCTAGTGAGAGTATGGTTGTTGCAATGATTTTACGCATATATCCAGTCCCTGGGTCGCTTTAGCGACTTATATAGGACTTATTATAGCGTGTTATTGTGGGATTTCAAGCCTAGAGTAATATTCGGTGATTACCTGCACGGCGGGTGATGCCTCACCTCGCCCATTCCAGATCTCAGTAGAGCCACCTACATTTACCCAATAATTTAGACCGATAACATTTTTGTTGGCTTTAAAGACTTCTAGGGCGTCTTTGATCCAGGTCGCCTGTTCATCATCACTAATAGCTCCATGGATATCGGGGATCGGTGCACCCCACTCACCTAGGTAGATTTTGCCACCTGAGCTCTCTTCGATAGATATTAGATCCGCAGCCAACCTTTCATGTGTGCGGACGTAGTGGTCGATCGCCACTATCCCACCGAGTGCACTCGTCGTGGGTTTGTCCATGACTAGCTTGGCTACGTCGTAGTTCATCGAAAAGTAGCCGACCTCTACATTTTTGCCGATAGAGCGGAATGCGTCACGGGAAATATTGTATTCATCTATCAAGAATGCGCGATACCCCTCTACCCCACCAACCATACGTGGGTCACCCTCCCCTCCATTCTCGCACTCAGGGCACGGGGTAAAGATATCACCATTTTCAAAAAGTTCACCGTTACTTTTGATAAAGTCGACAATCACGGCCTTATGTTCGTCCCTGTTAATTTGTTTGTAGCCGAACCAGCGCTCCCAGCCGCTAGCGTTGCCACGGAACCAGACTTTGAGATTATACCGACGCGCTGCGTCGACCCAGCGGGTGAGGAAAGGGATAAACTCGGGATCATAAGGTGTTGCGATAGCTACATGACTAGACCCAGTATTTGCGATATTTTTGACCTGTTCATCGATTACGGTGTCGAAACTAGCATCCTCGGCTTTTTCCCTAGCGATATCACGACTGTATTTCATGGTATCGATACTACGCACTACCCAATAGGGTGCAGGACTAGGTCGTGGGGAGACAATGCCATCGGGTACAGGGCGCAGGGATGGCAACCGAATAGCGACGATAAAGAGGAGGGCGAGCCCTAAGGCGAGGTAGGTTTTTGATGACATGAGGACATTATACAGATGAAC
>DALYFH010000003.1:41511-44592 GCA_031972135.1 Candidatus Woesebacteria bacterium | reverse complement strand
TATTTATTATTCTTGATTACTGCCTCAGTCTGGAGACGATCCAAGAATTCTGGTTTTAGCTCGTAGATGTCGGCAAAGGGATAGGCGGCCACGCGAGTGTAGTTGGCAAAGCCGGGAGTTCGCGAGACGGAGCGCCAAGTGAGATCGGCATCGTCGTAGGTACGCATAATGATCCATCTAGCCCAGTGGTCGGGCGTGGTAGTTGCACTCTCCCAATATTTTCCTGTTCCCTCATGAATGAATTTTTTCATTGGGAGTCGTGATGAGAAGATGATCGCGTCGTGACTAGCGGCGGAGATCAGGATAAATCCTGGCACATCTTTGGCGTTAGTTTGTAGGTACCCTGAGACCTCGCTCACATTCTTTTGACTACTACCAACGCGTGCATCATCAATACTCACAGCGTCGTGGTTCGCGAACGCAAAAAATAACACGAACATTAGAGATCCAATGATTAGAGGACGGAAGTCTCGTGCTCGGTCCACAAGATACCCTATCATAATGGTAATCGTGGGTGCTAGCATAACGCCATAGCGGATATTAAACCAAGTATCTCCTGATATACCTTGTACATAAACGACAGAGAATCCTAGATAGAGTGCTAGGATATTGAATAGTAGTGGCGCCCAAAGGGAGCTTACACCCCACTTACTTTCGTGGCTAATCGTTCTGTCTCTCAAGAGAAGTAAGAATCCGAGCGCTGCTAGAATGACAGGGTAAGTGTAACTACTATAAAGTAATGCATAGAAGTAGATCTGGATTGAGAGCCAGATATTGTGTTTGGTGGGGAGCGCGCCGGCAGCTTCCATAACTAACTGTTGAGCATGCGCAGAAAATTCTCCGAGCATGAAATAGAGCGGATCTCCAAAAATTAACAAATTCCAAATAAACCAGGAAATAACTCCAAGCACGGCTAGTGTAGAAAATAAAATGGTTAGACCTTCCATTCTCTTAAACCTAGTAATCAGACTATCCGAATCGATCCCAGTTACCCATAGGTGACGCATTACTAGTAGACCTGCCATACCGAGTAAAAACCACCCGTCATAGCGAACTAGTGTAGCGAGCATGATCCAAAAAGCGGATTTGATTAGTTCTAATACTTCGTTTGTCTGATGCCATGCTAGGAGATAATAACAACCGAGCGTCATAGTAAATAACAGTAGTGGCTCAGTCATTGCAGTTGCCTGGAGATACAAAATATTGATGTTTGCCGCAAAGAGGAATACTCCCACAAGTCTTCCTAAGCTACCGACCTTTAGCCTAATGAGAGTCTGATAAATAACGAGACCTGTCCCGACAAAAGAAAGCATGTTCCATATCGCGCCTGCGAGTCCAGTGTGCCACATCCAGTCGTTCCATATTAGAGGCACCATTAGGAGGTGGTTGAGAGGGAGCCAAACAGACCCGAGTTGAGCAAGACCAGGCTTGAGTCCCTCGACTACTCGTCGTCCAATATCCAAGTGAGAGCGGGCGTCGTTATAAGATAGGCCGAGGCCATTTTGGAGATAGTAAACAAAGTAGTATACCGAGATACCAGTTAGCATTAATAATAAGAAAAACTTTTCGTAACGAAGAAGGAATCTTTTAATGTTGCTGACCCATTTTAGAGAGAGAGTTAAATTCATAAGCGTATTATAGGTTAATTATTACAATATTAAAAGTGTTCTATGGTGACTACCCAATCTCGGTTGTTGGGTATCTTAATGCTTAGTTTAGTATCATTTGGAATCAACTCTGTTTTGGACCTGCGCATAGTAATGGGATTTATATAAGAGATTCGACATTTCCCCATGCTTCTAATTTTCCTAAAGTTATATATTGACCCAGAATGGTTCTCAGGAATATACATTATGCTGTACCCTCCTGGAAGACCCGCAATGAGTGGGGATTCATTTAAAGTCGACATCTTTACTTTTACTATTCTGTTTGGGGTTGGCTTAAGATCCCACCAAGCAATTTTTTTCAACCATTTTACAGCCAGTCCTATTTGCTTTGCTCCTCCATAATTGATAGCTTCCCTCCAATCAGAAACACCCCAGTGGGCAAGGAAAGGGTGATTTTTGGTTGACATTTGCCATAGCCCATTCGCGCCATACGCATGCCCACATGCGCCGGATAAAATGCATGACCAAAAAGCAAGCCGTTGATCAGTATCCCAAAAGTCATTCTTGATCCCTTCATACCATGGTTCAAAATTAATGACGGGTAGATTATTATTGCGATTTGCCAACGTAGTATTAACCATAAACGAGTGACTGTCTCGAGAATGACCAGATTGAAAGGTGTTTATATCGAGCCATAATGGGTTTGAAAAAAGACTGGATGAGTCTGTTCTAGAGTGTATGTGAACTGTAAGTAGATGAGGAGAATTACTTTTTATATATGTGGCAATGTCGCCCCATTTTTTTAGCCTAATTGGCAAGTCTTTACTGCTCTTCATTCCTATTCTTTTCGCAAGTTTGATCAAGAGTGTAAACCTACTAATGATGGTTTTTATAATTCCATAATTTAAGGTCTCCTGCATGAGATCTACTTCGCCACATAAACACCAGATCACTGGTAGTTTATTAAATCTTCTAATGATTTCTTGCCAAAGTAGTTTTATGGTTGCTTCACCAAGAACATCTATGTGGTACCCCCACCCACCAAAAATTACAGGCACCATACCACTTCTGACTATGTATCGCACTTTTTTTTCGACTTCGTCGAAATATTCTGAATTTACTGAATAATTTTTATTGAGAGGCCAGCCTCCTGAATTTCTTGCGTGAATCGAGTCTGTTTTTATTTCTGGCGGGTAACCTATAACAAGCTGAATCGCTGTAAATCCCTGACGTTTTCTACGGTCAACTAAGCCGGTAAAAACTGACCATGACATCCTACTTGTACATGCGTACCACCAGGTGTCGGCGAGATAAAAAAATGGAGTGCCATCACCGTAGGTCAAGTAGTGGTGGTTAGGAGAGAGAATTAGTGGACCACGACGTAAAAGGTTATTTGTCATAGCTACTTACTGACTAAGCCAGCAAGGATAGTTGCAGCGTTGACTGGGATCTCAACATCGCTGATTTTGATCGG
>DALYFH010000003.1:27675-41501 GCA_031972135.1 Candidatus Woesebacteria bacterium | reverse complement strand
TCTTGATGTAATGTGTGTTTCACAACTGCACCTTCGGCCAGCCCAACTGGAAGGTAGTCTGAAGCATTATCGATAAGATCAATATTTCCATACATTGTGTCTCCGCCTATCCCATCTAGCATCATACCCTGAGTTAGTTTAGTTTTAGCCACAGCAATAGTTGTTGCAATAGGATCAGTGCTATTATTTATTGTTTCCTGACCAAAAAGTACTACATTTGCGATGGTAGTAATTACCTCCAAATGACAGAGATGGTATGGTTCAAACAGAACGTATCTAGGACCCTCCCCTAAACCCAAGTAGCGAAGATATTTTTGCTGATGAGGATCATTGTGCTCTGCAACCACAAAGATGCCGGGAAATAGTTTGCGACCTATCACATAGTCTACTATGCCCCCTTGGGGGATTTTGTTCCAATTAAAAACATTTAGAGCACCTTGAACTTCTTCGACTTCTGGACCTCTCATCCCAAACTGGGTAATATTCATCCCAAAGTAGTTAGCCACTAATGTCATTTCTATAGATTGTTTGGTTCCATCTGTGAAAGAGACTGTTTGACGGACAGACAAACCTTTGTCCGAGGCCCAAGGTTGCATTTCTTCTTGGGTCGCATGACGGTTAAGATAACGCTTCATGTTGCCGGCTAATAGAACTTTAAAACCCATTAGCCTTGATTGACTTACTAGCCTTGCTAGAGATCCTGGCTGGTCACCAGTAACGTCAGTGATTACAATTCCAGCTTTATCTGCTAATGCCTTTAATTTGGAGCCCACTGTAGCTTGGAGTTCTGGGTTCATCGTAATTATATGTTTCTTTGCTGATATTGCCTTTAGTGCTACCTCAGTCCCATAACTAACAGTACCCGTCACCTCCATCACAGCATCTGAAGGGTACTTGGATATCAGTTCTAGGTCGCTCGATACGCATATAAATCCACGTTCGACAAACTCCTTGATTTTTTTTGGATCATTCTCACTAATTGCTGAAAAACCATGTTGCTCTAATGTTTTTTTTGCTTCAGTTGGTCTGCGGGTAATGATAAGCGGTACCCTAATTCCCTTTGTATTTTTTATCGAGGATAGAAAACCAAATCCCATAAAGCCAAGTCCCACAATGATAACGTCTATGGGAGTCGAACGGGCTGCTAGTTTCTTTAAAATTATATCGTACATATATTTGTGAGATTATATCCTATAATTTACGGTTTTTCAAGCGGCTAGAGTTTAGGTTTAGGAGGTAGCAAATCAAGGCTATAGACATCCCTATTCCAATATATGTTTTGACTACAACTGCGAGTGGAATACTATCACGTAGCCACAAATTGTATGCGAGTGAGCTTGTCTGATTTTTGACTACTAACTGCTGGTTATATAGATAGGTATATGGAATGAAGGTGGAGAGACGATCAGCCTCTTGTTTTGGTGGGACTTGAGTTGTAGTGAAAGCTCCGTAAGCTGACACAGAGATGCTATAGCCTACGGTCGTGAGGAAAATAATGGAGAAGAATATACTTTTTTTCCACTTCTCAATCGCTACTCCCAATCCAGTAGCAAGTAGTGCTGTCGCTGGTAGGAGATATCTGGGACCAAATGCCCATCCACCCCACGGATCACCAAATGAGGCATAAAGTAGAATGGTGATGGTGACCATACTTAGCATGACTAATACGAAGTCTTTATTTTCATTACGCTTCATTGCTAGCAATAATCCTAACAACCCTATGAAGACAAATGGACTATAGTATAACCACCCTCTCTCATCACTTATTAATAATGTATAGAGCCCGTTAACCTGGAGGCGAGGATAAAATGGAAGAGTTGGTTGGTACGGATCTGGTGCGTTAATACTCGATAATTCTTCAGTGCTTGGAGGATAGTTTGCTCGCCCTAAAAACTGACCTAGCTTGTAATAACTTCCTGTAACCTCGTGGTTATACAAACCATATAACCCAAGTAGTGGCAATAGTCCGAGTGCCATATAGACTATTATCAGATTAACCTTTAGTTTTGCGGATGTTTGATTTATGGCGAAATGTTGCCATGATGTGTAGAGGATGAGAGGAAGGAGAATAATTGCATTAGGCAAATCTATAAGCAATCCAACTCCATAGAGTATTCCTAAAAATATATTTCGTGTAGCACTGGGTGACTTTAACATTAATAATATAGTCAAAAGGATAACTAAAATACTCCAGTGATGCTGAGTCAATGTTAAAGCATAAGTGAGAGCATTACTCCCGAACAGAAAGATGAAGCCACTCAGAAAAGAACTAATAATGCTAGCTCCTAGGCGTTTAGAGATAATTGCAACAAGGATTGTATTAAAGATAGCAACGATTGCCGTAGCTAGATAGGTCATAAGCTGTGGGATACCAATCTGGCTTCCAATTAAATAAAATGGGACAACCGCAAACGAGACTCCAGGAGTGAAAATTGAAAAGTATTTCCCGTCGCTGTGGACTAGGTCTGGAGATGCTAACCTGGCTAATGTTTCGTCAAAATAGAATGATTTATTCTTTACGATTGATTCAGTCAGAGCGTACCGAGAGTTGCTTCCAGAGCTCTCGAATGGACCTGTAAGATCGCCTTTATAGATCGATTGGTAGTCCAACCCATCTGCTGACTTGCTTCCTTTGATGACAATAGATATGAGTGCGACGCTCATGAAAACAAATATAGAGATAAATGCTATCTGAAAATTTTTTCTCATTGCAGCTCTTTCATGTATCTTATAATTTTCTTTCCCACTACTTTTGGGGAGAAACTATGTATAAAAAGGTCATAACCATTATCAGCAATTTTCTTCCTTAGTTCGGGGTTATTTTTTAACTCAAGGATAGAATAAACAAGAGCATCGACATTAGCTGGTGGCAAGGTATAAATATTTTCTTTATGACTAAAGACACTTCTAATAACAGGAGAATCGGCTGTCATAACCACTTTGTTTAATGATAATCCTTGATAAACTTTGTTGGGGATTACACGATCAATACTTGGATGCTTAGCCAAGAATCCGAAAAAGATGTCAGCTTTTTGAGCAATTGGAATATGCTCTGTCTGTGGCATATCATAATAAAAAGATATGTTGTTTAGTTTTAGATCAGTAACTTTCTTTAAGGTAGCATCGAACGTCTGACCACGATTACCGATCATATCAAAATGAATGTCCTTATCATCTCTTAGTTTTTGAGCTGCTTGTATAATATATTCAACACCGTGGATCGGACTATATAAGCCATAGTAGGTAACATTTATCTTTTTTGTCATATTTACATAAGGTGTAAAAGGATAAAAAACATCGTCGGCTCCTAGTGCAACCGTGCGTATTTTTTTAGACGGGACTTTGAAAATACGCTCCATAAATTCCTGCTGGTATGGCGTATCAGCAATAATTATGTCGCATAGTCGATACACGAGACTCTCACCAAACTTGGCAAACTTTGCAAGAAGTGATTGTTTCGAAAGTATACTTTGTTCTTCTGTAAAGCCAGTATAGAAAATCAAGAGTGGATTGAATATCAGTTTTTTATGGAAGATCTTGGCGACTATCCAAGCTGGAATCACATCGAAGTGCCCTGGGTATCCCACATACAATACATCACTCCGAGTTATATCGCTTCTTTTTTTGATTATCTCTCCGATGATACGGTATTTTTTAACTATACGTTTTACCAACTGCAGCCAACCCATTTCAGCTTTTGTGTTTAATGAAGTCACTGTGACAGGTGCGTTGACTTCAACGACTTCAGCACCATTGTCTTTAAATCCTTGTATGGTAAGCTTGTTAGAAGTGTACTCTGGGTCGTAGTTGCCGATCATGCAAATCACGATACTTTTTGTTTTATTTATTTTCATATTTATCTCCGATTTTTATATTTTAGTACTTTTAGCGATAGTCCATTTATTGTTAGATTTTGTTGTAGTGAGTGATTGAATACTTATGTATGCAGCCAGAAAAATATAGGATACTAGTAAGAGGTCGCTTTTCATAGATGTGATAAATGTTTTAAACATAAGTGATTTAGGGATCGTATATGCCTCTTCTACAAACTTACTACCAAATTCATCTTTTGAAATATTTTTTGAGTCGATAAAACGAATGCTTTGTAACTGATGGTCTCGTAAGCTATTCGGGATATTATAGTAAGCAATTGATGAAGGAATATATTTATATTTATACCCATAATACGTCGTGAAGAGATATGAATATGCATCTTCGTTGATACTAGATTTAAACTTTATTGTTTTGTAAAGTTTTTTCGAAAATGCTCTAATTCTGCCATGACACGTATAGATATTATCCCCATTGTTTAGCTGTGTGAATATCATGCGTTTATATTCCATACTAGAGTGTAGGATTCTGCCAATGAGACTGTAAGTGGGGAGCTCATCTACCTTGCCTCCACACAAATCAGCCTTGTTTTTTAGTATCGGAGCTACTAAGCGTGACAGCGAGTAAACATCTTTAAACATGACGTCAGCGTCAAGTATGACTAGGACATTGCTTGATGATAACTTGTTGATAATATTGAGACCATGAGACTTACCACGTCTTATCTTGCTATCAACTACTTTGATTGGAAGCTTCCTGTATTGTCTGCATTTTAGAACAGTATTATCGTAACTTCCATCTGAATAGACAATGATTTTATCTAATTCTATTCTTTCGATTTTTTGGCTTGAAATTGAATCAAGCAATCTAAAGATGCTTGATCCTTCGTTATAGGCTGGTATGCCTATAGTTAGTGTAGGTAGATTTTTTTTCATATCGTAAGCTCTTTCGAACTATTAACCATTTCCCAGACACCATTTGTTGGTTTATGGTTATAGGGGAACATGCGAATAATTATATTCATCACCACTGAACCAGTTAAGAATAGAGGGTTATTAAAAAACCATTTTATGAGAGATAAGATTAATAGATTTTTAGGGATAGTATATAGCGGAAGAATTTTATTGCCAAAGTGTTTTAACGTATCCTGTTTGTCTCCTATTGTAGATCGAGTACTAAGTACGCGCCAGTCGTGAAATGTTTGAGCTACCCCGAAAATTACTCTGGCATTCTTAACTAGCTTAAAGCCCTCAGGGTTATTTTCAACTGATTTCCAGTAAGCGTAGCACTGATCTGCGATTGTTCCTTCTGGAAACTGAAATGATTTGTAAAACCGCTTACGCATGAACTCCATAGACATACATGAGTAAAAGTTATTCCCATTGTTATATTTTGCAACTGAATCTAGGAATGATAATGCTGAATATCTACTAAAGTTCCCAAATAGCGTGTTAGATTTAGTCGGGACATGCAGAGGCCCTACCATGCTTAGATTAGAGTCTTTGACTATCGATTTGGCTAGCATTTCCAGGTCGTTGCTACTACTAAAAACGATATCTGCGTCTGTAGTGAGCAAGAAATCTGAATTTGACATTGAATATATCTGATTCAGTGCATTCGCTTTTCCTGACCTACCTGGTCTATGTATTACACTTAATCGATACTTCATCTTCAGATTTCTAAGTATTTTTACAGTTTTGTCTGTGCAGCCGTCGCACAATACAATAATCCTTACTATCTTAACTGACTTCAATTTCTGACATACAATTGAGTCAATAATTTTTCTTATATTTTTTTCTTCGTTGTAGGCTGGGATACCTATGGTGAGTGTGGGTATTTTATTCTTCATAGACTTTTTTGTAAGTAACTTATAGATGACGACGCACTAATATTCCATTCGAATTTTTGTGCCCACTTGCAGGATCCGCGACTGAGGCGACTCCTTATGGTAGAGTTGGAGAGGAGAGTCTCTATAGCGAGAGATAGTGCCTGATCGTTACCATAGGGGACGAGGATACCCGAGACTCCATCTTCGACTGCATCTCTGAGTCCTGAGACGTTACTGGCCACTACTGGGGTGCCACAGGCATTGGCTTCGATGGTTGTTATCCCCCACCCTTCGAGAAGACTAGGGTTAACAAAGACCCAGGCTTTTTGATAGAGCCTTATCTTCTCTTCTTCGCTTACTTTGCCCACAAACTTGATTACCCCACTCAGCTTGAGTTTGGTTACTAGCTTCTCTAGTTTGGCGCGGACTGGGCCGTCGCCTGCGATAATACAATTTAAGTTTTTGATATCTTTGTGCAGAGATGCAACTGCATGGATTAGGATATGTACACTCTTGGAGGTAGTGAGGCGACCTAGATAGAGGATGGTTGGGTCTTTGGCTTTTTTGCCAGGAACAAAGCGAGTTAGATCTACACCATTGTAGATAATGTGCGGGACTTTTTTGGTCAATTTGTGCTCTATAATCTCAGCCTTACTACTAGGACTAACTGTGATGACCCCAGTCTGCCGATAGACTAGCGGCATTACTCTCTTCTCCAAAAATGAGGCGAGATAAGAAAAAGGTGGGATCAAACTAGTGCGAAAAACTTCTTGGTGCACGTGGTGAATGAGGAGGAAGACCTTTTCTTTTGCATAGAGTGGTGTAAAGAATGGGAGGCCGTTCTCACTATCGATAATCACATCGTACCTACCACGCAAACGGAAAATGTAGTAGAAAAATGCCCATAGGTAGACGAGATAAAAACCACCGCGCCTAATCACCCGGACCCCATCCACTCGCTCATGCCTAATACTGCTACCATCGTTCCCAGAAAAGATGGTGACCTGATGCCCCATCTCAACCCATCTTTTGGACAGTTCGTGGAGGTAGACCTCGGCTCCCCCGGCCCATTTGTGTCGGAGATCACGCCAGTTAAAGATGAGGATCCTGAGTTTACCTTTATCTAACTTTTGGGTGGGTGGGAGTGGTTTGAATAATCCTAGTAGGTCGACGCTCGCATGATAGACATCGAGGATAAATCCATAGAACCGAGACATTAGAGTGATCGTGAGGAGTGAGATGAGCGCGGAGATAGCGACCACCCAGACCAGTGACTCGATCGAGTTGTGGACAAACAGCATCCCGATCACCTGCGCGAGACTAAGCGCAAAACCAGCCATGGGGAAGAGGTACCTCTTTCTTAACTGTTCATAATTGATAATGAGTGAGGTCATAGAGAAGAGCGCCATCGCGACTGAGTAGAGCGGGAGATAAGGGATGATGAGTGCGGCGTTACTACCCCAGAGTAGCGGCGCGGTATAAGAACCCAGGAACCCAAATACAGCTACCGCTATCAGGTTGGCGGAGCCAACCAAAGCGACTATGCGGAGGAAGGTGCGACGGGCGCTAGTACCAGCACCGAGATCGCGACTGACATATGGGATTAGGAACTGGCTAAACATACTGCCTAGGAAAAAGACCATCTTGCCGGCGAGTGAGAGGTATCCGTAGGCCCCAGCCTCAACTGGTGAGAGATAGATCTTAGCGAGCATGACGTCGAGGGTGATATAGCTAATAGAGCTTAGGGTAGTTAAGACTGAGGTTAGGTAGAACCGGCGCGACAACTTGGTCTCTTGCTCGGGACTCTCGAGCTTGATTACTTGGTTCTTTTTGCGACTAATGAGAACCGATTCGAGAATAAAGGCAGCGAGGAGTGAGAGGGTGACGGCACCGTAGACTAGTTCGGGACGACCGAGCCAAAGGATAGAGGCAGCGGCACCAAATTTGACTAGCGTCTCAACTACTACTGAGAGTGCCATCACAGAAAAGATGAGGTTACCACTCAGGTAACCGGAATTGGCGGAGCCAACTAGTGCGGTTAACCAGATCGGGGCAAAGATAATAAATGGAGTAAGTGAGGCTACCTGAAAGATATTTTTGAGGAGAGGTGATGCGAGGACCCAGACGATCATGAGGATAATTGAGAGTCTGGTAACGCTTCCGATATATTTGTGATAAATATTCTTAACAGGGCGAACGTATTTGCCTACGAGGTAAGCGGTAGTGTGTGAGAAGCTACGGGAGAGTCCGGAGATTGGGACCGAAGTGAGGTAGAAAAAGCTAGAGAATAAAGCAATATCACCAAAAGAAGTCACGTCGAGCCGACGTGAGAGATAGGCGTTATAGAGGAAGTTCATAAAGTTGCCAAACACGTTGGCGAGGACCATGACTCCCCCGGCAGACCAGGTAGCACTCACGCGATCGACGACGCTCTGGAGCAACTTCCCTCGCTTAATACCTTGATATGAGGTAGATTTTTTGGGTTTATTAAGCGTTAGACCATGGAGCGTTTTTTCCCAATAGTGAGGCTTGGTCACTAACTGGATCATGGCCACAGCCGCGGCGTAGCTGATTGCTAGCCAGTAGAGTGGGATCAAAAAGACATATTTGATTAGCTCGTAGTGACCCCTTTTGGCGCAGCCAATCATGTAGTTGTAGAGAGCGATAAAGTTACCAAAAAGGAGCGAGGTTACAGCCATGTAAAAGACAACTGCTGGGTAGATACTCTCAATAAAGGCACCAACATATGCGTAGAGCACAAAGTAACTGATGGTCATGACCCACAAAAAGGGGTTGATCAAAATAAAGGAAATCTTGCCACCTACAATCAAGTTGAAAAGGAGCGCGTGGACCCCCTGTTTTTTGAAAAGAGCCAGCGGGTGTCGCATGTGGACGAGGTAGGTCTGCATGTAGCCTTTGAGCCAGCGAGATCTTTGCCTAATCCAGTTACGAAAATTATTATTAGCTTCTTCGAGAGTAGTACTGTCGATGATCGCGGTCTGATAGCCTGCATTAAAGAGGCGGGTACCGAGATCCGCATCCTCGGTCACGTTGAAGGCGTCCCAGCCATGCAAGTCTCTAAGGAGCTGAGTCTTAAAATGATTACTAGTACCACCTAAGGGAATGGTCGTCTTAATAGATTGCAATCCCGGGAGGATAACGTCGAACCAGAGACTATACTCGGCAGTAAAGAAGCGGGTCAGGAGATTGTCGCCACTATTAAAATAGTTGAGCTTGGCCTGGACACAGCCGATTTTGTCATGACTCTGAGAGAGCGCAAGGTAGGCTTTTTTGAGCTGAAGTGGCTCTGGCTTGTCCTCGGCATCGTAGATTACTACGTATTCACCCCGTGCAAAAGCGAGGCCATAGTTGCAGGCCTTTGGCTTGGTCTTGGGGTAGCTGTGAGGGACAATGATCGTTCGGTAGTGCGCAGGTAGGTTTAACTCCTTGGCTTTTTCAATGGATTCTACGTCATCTTCTTCTAAGAGGAGCATGATATCTAGCTTGTTTTTGGGATATTCGAGCTTATCCATAGAGTGGATGAACTCTGGGAGCACATTGGCTTCTTTGTAGAGAGGGACTAGGATTGAGTAGATCGGGAGATCTTTGTCTTTGATTCTTGCTAGCTCATCACTAGTTGCGATGATCTCGGGTGGAAAGTGCAGACTCTTGAGGGTAACGTAAAAATTGAAGACGACATCTAGGAGATAGATAAAGCTGAGGGTTGCGGTAAGTGTAATGAGAGTGTTAGTAGTGTTAGCGACTAATCCCCAGCCGGTCGTAATGATGAGGAGCGAAAGTAAGATGATCTGCCAGGGAGCAAAAGTCTTGAGGGCAGAGATATTGTGAGGGAGTGTGGAGTGGGTAACAAAATGCTTTTTCTTAAAAGTGACACCTGCCCCGATCATCTGCTCTACCGGGAGCTTGACGTAAACCGGGTTAGAGAAAATGTAGCGAAGAGTAGATTTGTTTTGGAAGTGAATTTTTTTGATTTTGGACAGGATAGATTTGGGGCGACTAACGTGGGGAGTATCCCTTTTGACTTTGAAGACGGACAGACCTAGATTGGCTGCAGTATAGACTAGCTCTGCCTCGATGTTCCATTCGTTAAGTGTGGTCGGGTTAAGGTGTGTAAAGACATGACGCGGGAAGATCTTGGGGCCGCGGTGGAGGCGAGGCTTAAAGAGCTGCTTCCATGAGAAAGCGGTATAGGTAACAGCATAGCCAGTACCTATGTTACTGTACTGGGTGAGCAGATGGGGCATACAATCTGCTAGATCGGCGTCGAGGATCGCGATATGCTCGCCGCGTGCGACAGAGTATCCCGCGAGGATACTATCACTCTTGCCTAGTCTCACAGAATTGCGTAGTCTAATTATCTTTATAGGACTGATGCTGGGGAAGATATAACTCTCACTCCCGTCGGTACTCGCATCATCAACTATGATTACCTCTGTTTTAGAGGGTAAATCTTTGGCATTAATCTTGAGGAAATTGACTAACTTTTGGAGGTTACTTTTCTCGTTGTGCGCAGGGATGATCAGGGAGAGGGCGAGCTTGATTTGGTCGTTGTTTTTGCTTGTCTTTGCCATATATACACAATGCCCGCAAGCGCAGGCAGTTAATCTAGATTAAACTAATACTAAATTATATCACAGATGTAAAGTATATAGGATACAAAAAATCCCGCTCTGTTAAAAAGCGGGATGACACAAAATATTAGCAACACTAATGTCCCGGCAATGATCTATTTTCGCAGTTAGTTAAATCAACTACTATCGTCAACGCTGAGGTGTTTCACGACTCTGTTCGGAATGGGAAGAGGTGGGACCACCTCGCTCAAATCACCGAGACATGAGTATCGCTAATATATGTAAAAGTGCGGGGTGAACACGAATGTCCACCCGTACATTTTTATACTTTAAATAGTGAAGAGTAAGAGTACAGTATCAAACTACTCGTTCGATCATGCGTAATCCAATAAATTGGATCCCATTGACGATCAGAAGATTCTGATGTCTCTGGACAGGTCAGCTAAACACTTTGCAGTGCGTACACCTCCTGCCGATTACCTGGTGGTCTTCCAGGGATCTGACGTCTATATTGCTATAGACAAGGAATTCTCATCTTGGGGCGTGTTTCCCGCTTAGATGCTTTCAGCGGTTATCACTTACCAACGTAGCTACTCTGCGATGCGTCTGACGACTACAACAGAAACACTAGCGGTTGGCTCACTCCGGTCCTCTCGTACTAAGAGCAACCCCCCTCAAAATTCCAACGCTGATAACGGATAGAGACCGACCTGTCTCACGACGGTCTGAACCCAGCTCACGTAGCGCTTTAATGGGCGAACAGACCAACCCTTGGGACCTTCTCCAGCCCCAGGATGCGCTGAGCCGACCAAAATACTCGTAATAGATAGATGTGTATATGGTTTTTTCAATGATTACTCACTGCTTGGACTATATCTTTACTAATGTCACTCATTTTCCACGAGTGATTATTAGATGTTGGCGTATGATGGCAGTATCTGCTGCCATCTCATGTTGCGGACAACGCAACAATCAGTCTCTACGGGGTCAATTTCGATAAATCGAAACGACTTCCCACGATGTTGACC
The DNA here is from genome assembly GCA_031972135.1 of Candidatus Woesebacteria bacterium. Lineage (GTDB taxonomy): Bacteria > Patescibacteriota > Microgenomatia > UBA1400 > UBA12108 > GWF. Next base: position 30,222 of record DALYFH010000003.1, on the reverse strand, counting down.
TTAATTGTTCAGGTTAAGGCTTTCTTCGTTATAAGCCAAATTTATTTCCTCGACATTTGGGTATTTTCTATCGAGGTAGCGAACTGCACCGTCGCTGTGGACGCTCAGGTGCAACTACTCTGTTATCCCCGGGGTAGCTTTTATCCGATAAGCCCGGTACCTCCCACGAAGTACACGAGGATCACTAGGTCCGACTTTCGTCTCTGCTTGACTTGTATGTCTCACAGTCAGGCATCCTTATGCCCTTGCACTATCATTCCGATTTCCATCCGGAATTAGGATACCATTGCGCGCTTGCGGTACTCTTTAGCAAGCAACCTCCCCAGTTAAACTGCCTCCCAGACAGTGTCCTCTCCCTCGATCCAGAGGGATAAGTGAGAAACTCACGTTTCAAAGAGTGGTGTTACATGATCGCCTTGCGGCTCCCACCTACGCTACACAGTCAAAACATAAATTTCAGTGTCAAGGTACAGTAAAGCTCCACGGGGTCTTTTTGTCCTGTTACCAGTAGGCCGCATCTTCACAGCCATTTCAATTTCGCCGAGCCCTCCCTCAAGACAGTTATGAGATTGTTAAACCATTCGTGCAGGTCGGAACTTACCCGACAAGGAATTTCGCTACCATAGAACAGTTATAGTTACTGCTGCCGTTCACCAGGGCTTCAATCAAAGGCTATCCCGAACAAGTCGGGGTTACCCTCTCAGTTAACCTTCTGGCACTGGGCAGGCCTCAGCCCGTATACGTAGGCTTACGCCTTCGCACAGACCTGTGTTTTTGTTAAACAGTCACCTCATAGTCTTTATCTGCGACCCATTTTTTAAATACAAGTACCTAAAAAACAGGTTAGGCATCTCCCTAAGTTACGCCTAGCTAATTTGCCGAGTTCCTTAAGGAAGGTTCTCTCGCTCACCTTGGTATACTCTACCAGTTCACCTGTGTCGGTTTGCGGTACGGATTTTGAACATTCTCACTGCGAAGGTTTTCTTGGATTCAGAAAGGATACAAGATCATGCTGGCCGAAACCAACATTTTCCATCACGTCTCGGATCGTAATGCCAACTCCGGATTTTCCTAGAGTCAACTCCCTTAACGCTTGGACGCAAATTCGATAATGCGCCTTGCCCTTCCTAAACCGTCACTCCCCAGTTGATAACGAACGCCCAAAAGGACAGGAATATCAACCTGTTATCCATCGACTACGCCGGCATTACACCAGCCTCGCCTTAGGGCCGCCTAACCCAACGTCGACGAACGTTGCGTTGGAAACCTGGAACATACGGTGATAAGGATTCTCACCTTATTCTCGCTACTCATCCCGCCATTCTCACTTCTGACCACTCCACCGCCCCTTACAGGACGACTTCACAGTTGTCAGAACGCTCCCCTACCACTTATAAACGATAAATCGCTTACAAATCCGTAATTTCGGTACATAACTTGAGCCTCGATGGGTCTTCGGCGCCACAATCCGAGACTAGTGAGCTGTTACGCTTTCTTTCAAGGATGGCTGCTTCTGAGCCGACCTCCTAGCTGTATATGGATTATGACTTCCTTGAGCCACTTAGTTATGATTTTGAGACCTTAATTGACGATCGTGGGTTGTTTCCCTTTTGCCCCTGGAACTTAGCTCCCAGGGACTGACTCCCAAGCTGAACATGTTGGTATTCGGAGTTTGATAAAGTGAGAGACCTTGCGATCCCGCACCTTTTCAGTGCTCTACCCCCATCATGCAATCACTTGAGGCTATACCTAAATATATTTCGGGGAGAACCAGCTATCTCCGGGTTCGATTGGCATATTACCTCTAACCACAAGTCCTCCAAGAATTTTGCAGCATTCACTGGTTCGGGCCTTCCCCCACTTTTACATGGGGTTCACCCTGCTCATGGTTAGCTCACTCCGGTTTCGGGTCTTGGACGCACTGCTAATCGGACTATTCATCCTCGCTTTCACTACGCCTCCGCGACGATATCGCTTAGACTTGCAGTACATGCAAACTCGACGGGTCATTCTTCAATAGGCACGACATCATCCGGATAAATCCAGACTCTGTCTGTTTGTTAGCATACAGTTTCAGGTACTATTTCACTGGGTGTCTCACCCATCTTTTCACCTTTCCCTCACGGTACTCGTTCACTATCGGTAATAATGTGTATTTAGTCTTGCCCCGTGGTCGGGGCGGATTCCGCAGGGAGTTTGCCGTCTCCCAACGTACTTAGGAACTATACTACCTAGTCCAGGATTTCGATTACGCGACTGTCACGCTCTATGGTCACCTATTCCACGGTGTTCTTCTATCCTTAACTAGACGTTATGTATAGCCCTGCAACACCGTAATAAATTACGGTTTAGGCTGTTCCCTTTTCGCTCACCGCTTACTAAGGGAATCTCGTTCGATTTCTTTTCCTCCGGGTACTTAGATGTTTCAGTTCTCCGGGTTACCTACTCACAGATAAATCTGCGGTACACTGCCATTACTGACAGCGGGGTTACCCCATTCGGACACCGCCGGGTCAAAGGATTATGGCTCCTCACCGACGACTTTCG
>DALYFH010000003.1:0-27575 GCA_031972135.1 Candidatus Woesebacteria bacterium | reverse complement strand
CCCCATTCGGACACCGCCGGGTCAAAGGATTATGGCTCCTCACCGACGACTTTCGCGGCCTTATACGTCCTTCTTCGGCACAACATGCCTAGGCATCCACTATATGCTTTAGTTGAGTAGCTTGATACTTAAATTTTTATTAAAAAATCAAAAAAATTGTTTAGATGCTTTCCTACTCTTCACTTGTTAAAGTACAAAATCTAGAAATAAGATTCTAGATTGTAGAAACATGTCCTTAGGAGACATATCTCTACAAGCTAAGATCCTATTGTGGACCGTGCCGGGCTCGAACCGGCCACCTCTTCATTGCAAATGAAGTGCTCTACCAGATGAGCTAACGGCCCAGTATTTAGATTTTATGTTAAAGGTGCTATAGCGAATAAAAAACCCGCTAGTGCGGGGGAGGACTAAAGAACAAACTGTTTATGAAGACAAAATCAACACATGAGGATCAATTCCGATCTGTATGTGATTTGATTTTTCAGCATATTGGTTTGGAAGTCTCCCGAGCGAACGTAATTGTAACTCATGGACACCCCATGGGTCAATAGGTAAGACCGAGCTCTCGTAGATCAGTTTCGAGCTGTTGTTTTGATTTGAAAAGTATTGGGGTAAAACCACACTCAGCTGCGTTTACCAAACTTTTGGTGGCGTCGTCGATAAAGGCTAGTTCTTTGATGGTGACGCCTAGCGATGCGGCTAGCTTAATAAAAGCAAGGCAATCTGGCTTTTGGACCCCAATCTCTGCAGAGATAATAAAGCTGTCAAAGTGACGCTCTACATCCTGGGCACGGATCTTGACTGCGACTTCGGCACTAGCGTTACTCAGTAATCCAACCTTATATCCTGCCAGTCTGAGTCGATCTACCAAGGCAAGCATTTCTTGGTTGAGATTGATATAGCTACTAGATAGATCTGCGTCTAGCTGGATAGCCTGATCTAGGTACTGGTTGCGGTCTAGGGAGGTCAGTATCGCTGACCAAAAATCTCTCCGAGAAGTGACTTTGCCAGTATCAATGAGATGGTTTTTTGAGAAATAGGCGCTATCCCAGGCTTCCATTGAGACATTGATGAGCTCGCAGACCTGCGCCTTAAACCGCTTTCCTGCGTCCGCATCCCCACCTAGTACCCCTCCATAATCAAACCCTACTGCCTTAATTTGAGTCATATTATCTAATTTTACTCCAGTGTTATTTTATCTTTTAGTTGCTGCGTTAGTCCGTTGATGGTCGAGATCACAGGATATGTCCCAGGTTTGAGATTATGGATTCGAAGTCTAAGCTGAATGGAGCAGTCAGGATCTGTTTTAATATCAACAATATCGATCGGGTAAGTACCATCAAGCGAAAGATATATCTGTTCTTTTAGCGTATTGTCATCGCGACACAGATTAGTTTTTGTCAGATTCATGTCAATCTCATAACCTTTTCCGGTCATAGTAAAAGTGGTTGGTGTGAGACTATAAACGTCATTTGTGGTATATGAGCCACCCCTATTCATGCCTCCTTGATACATATTGAGATTACTCAGAAATAGTTCTAGATCGATCTGTTGTCCTACTAGCCTGAAATGCCGATTGTCCTGGTCCCAGTCAGCTCTGTACAACATCTCACCGTTATCTACACATCGCATGGGAACCGTGATACCTGATGCAGAAGGCATAATAAATCGTGGCACTGCAGGATATAAGTTGAGACAATTGTTGTGTAGTGGGCGACTACCCTCAATCTGTAGCTGTAGATATTCATCTTTGTTGGCAGGATTGTAAGCTGTGAGATATCGAGTACTGTCGTCCCAGTTATCTTGGCAGCGCCAGTTGTTGGGTACATTTGTCAACCAGGAACAATACGAGTATTTTTCTCTGTCTAGTAACGTTGACTTATCTAGTTTAATAGGAAGGAATATAAGACTTAGAAATGCCAAGGTAATAGCTAGAAAAATGCTAGTCGCAAACATGGCGCCGATAACTTTGTAAGATAAAAACTGTTTTTTGGGTGAGTCTAAGAGTGATACGTAGGTAATACCGACGCAACATAGGAATACGGGAAGCAGCACTATTAATAATAGTAGATCAAGCCAACCAGTAAAATAACTCCCAATAAAGTAAAAAATTAGAGCGCATAGAATTAACAGTCTAAAGTACCAATAAAGTGAGCGTTTTTTCATGTCGTAATATTATATATCTTTGATGCTCCGGATCTAACCTTCTAGCGAATTTAGCCTAAACCTGCCTGCCGGCAGGCAGGACGGTTACAATATGTATTTGGTACGATTGTACCTGTGAACACAGGATTCTACGTGTATGTAATACATAGCTCATCCTTTGAGAGATACTATACAGGCATGACTTCAAACATAGACCGCAGGCTTGACCAGCATAACCAGCATTTGTCTAATGTTAGATACACTAAAAAACCAACAGATTTTGAACTGGTATTCTGTACATGGTTTCCAACTAGAGACGAAGCCAGGATGATAGAGAAATATCTAAAGGGTGGCTCTGGTAGAGATTTTAGGCAAAATCTATTACAATAGCGTACGCTAGGGTGCGTAGTTCAGTGGTAGAACGCTTTCCTGATAAGAAAGAGGTCCAAAGTTCGATTCTTTGCGCACCCACTAAATGGTTAAGTTTCTTTTTTCGATGACTCTTGGTTTTGTTTTTGCCAATATTTATGAATTTGGGGGTAGGTATTTATTAAAAATGTTATTTCAAAATGATCGCCTTGGATTAATAATATATGGATATAGACTTCATCATAGTTTATATGGAATATTATTCTTGTTTTTATCTCTAATAAATAGATCGCTTTTTTTCGCAGGATTCGGAGTAGGTATTATTGTCCAACATACTCTATTTGGTGGATTTCAGTTTGTTTCTAGAGAAATTTAGCATCAATAAGTAGAATGTCCCGCCATGACGGGAACGTCCAAAGCCTGCCTGCCGGCAGGCAGGTTCGATTCTTTGCGCACCCACCAAGTCTCAGCTTACTTTAACCTAGACATTTCTGTTATTGATTGCAGTATTTATTAGGATAACCTGATTACTCCGCAGGAGTGGCATCTGGTCGAGGGCAAAGAAACCATACTCCGATACTTCGTAAGAGGGCATAAATTCTCCACCAATGAACACCCCTGTATAGCACATGTCGAGTACTGCATTGTCTCTGTCTGTTCGAGTTTTGAGCTGCTGATCCACACTGACAATGAGACCTGACTCTTCTTTGATCTCACGCTCCAGACCTTCTCTAGGATGTTCGCCACTACTGAGATATCCCCCAGGCAGACTCCATGGGTGTGCGCGATACCTATGCTTAAATAGGAGGACTTTGCCCTGGTCATTAAAAATAATTCCCGTGACACCTATTAGGAATTTTGCCTGAAAGAGCCTCATTACAGAGAGCTGGATGTTGCGAGGGAGCTTGAGTGCGCGCCAGATCTTGGCAAGTATTGTCCTCATAGGGCGTTAGCGTCTATGACCTGTGGCTCTCCATGTTTTAGTTTTTCGTTCTCTAGCTCCAACTGGTGGATGCGCTTAGTTAGGTCTAAGATCTCACTCTTACCTGATTTGATCTCTAGTCTAGTGCCGCGCAACACAAATGAGTTAGCAATGTTACTGACAATCTGCAAGATGTATGAGAGCACTAGACCGACTAAGAGTGAGCCGACTATCACAAAAAATAGGGGGATATTGGGGATAGTGTAGTTTGCGAGACTCAGAGTCACAGGGGCTAGATTGTCTTTGGCTAGATAGGCAAAGACTGACCCTGTTAGTAGCAGGTAAATGATGTTAAGCATGTGACTCCTTATCTGATATCTAGATTAGACCTAAGCCAATTACCCCAACTATTATTAGATAGATGGCTATCAGATAATTGAGAAACTGAGGAAATATTAGGATCAAGACTCCAAAGAGCAGTGATGCCATAGGACTCATGTTGCTGCTAGTTAAGTTCATATTATTTCCTTATCATGCGTGCGATATAAATAACTACTACTGCACCGGCGACTGCGACAAACAGGCTATAGAGGTTAAAACCAGTTACACCTGTCCAACCCACCATATTCATAATCAAGCCACCAACCATAGACCCGATGATGCCCATGATTATGTCTCTTCCTGTTCCCTGACCTGAATCAGTCCCCATTAACATTGAGGCGATCCAGCCGGCTAAGGCTCCAAACACTATCCATAAAATTATTCCCATATACCTGTCTCCTTTTTTTTATTAATTATTCTGCTTGCTGCTCACCTGAACTTATGCGAACTAGCTTGACGATCCCCCAGGCAGCAATTGCATACACGGCGAGTGCAACAATAGTTGATGGCTCAAGCACCGAGGTAGTCTCGACACCCTGGGTAAATGCCTTTCTAAATATTCCTTCAAACGGCCAGACAAAGATGCTGGTTATGCCGTAGATCATATTTACAAATCCGCTCGGCATACTGGCGCCTGCTAGCTTGAGGACTAATCGAAAAGCGAGGAGGATCTCCAACGCTCCAAAGATGTAGTAGATCAAATACTCGGTTTTTTGTGAGTTTGATGCTCCTAGCTTGGTTTGTTCGATGAGTTCTGTCATATTTTCCTCACTTCTTTTTTAGCTGACTTGGTTACTTTTTCGGCTGTTTTGATGGCGTCACCTGCTACGCGTCTGACATCTTCTTTACCATCTTCGACTAGCTCGCTTGCTTCATCTATATACGTCTGAACTAGCTTTTTGGCGTTTGCCACAAAGTCGCTCACCTTCTTTTTATTACTCTTATCTTTCATCGCGACCACTGTTGCGATGACTGCGCCTGCTCCGACGACTACTCCTGCGGCTGCGGCCAACACTCCTCTTTTGTTAGAACTATCCATAGGGAACCTCTCTGTTTATTAATTAGAATCGGGTTTCTTGATAACTATCTCGGCTGGAAGATAGGCAATGAGCGCTTTTTCGACTAACTTGGTTAAAGTGATATCCTCGACTATTGCCTCAGCGCGTGCGTGTTTGAGAATAGAGGGTTTGAGAAATAAAGTAACTCTCTGAGTATTTTTAGTTGAAGTTGTTGATATAGTTGTCATACTTTGTATGTTACAACTTATTGTAGTGCTTGTATATAGGCAATATATACGTACAAATAGCTACGAAAAATACCCCGGGCAATATAATTGCTTGCGGGTTAGGATACAAAAAGATCTAACTTTTGCAAAGAGATGGTAGCACTCGAATGTTTTCTTGAATTGAGAATTAGTTAAGTTTATACAGTCAACTAATAAAAAGCTGTGGACGTAATCAATTCCCCATACAGGGCGGGTCGTGATACCCTTTATACTCCTAGAAAGGAGGTGATCCATCCGCTCCTTCCAGAACGGATACCTTGTTACGACTTAGCGCTCATCGCTGACCTTACCTTAGGTGGGCTCACCTCTTGCGAGTTAAAGACACCAACTTCAGGTACTGCCAACTTTGCTCACTTGACGGGCGGTGTGTACAAGGAGCGAGAACGTATTCACCGCGGCCTGCTGATCCGCGATTACTACCGATTCCGACTTCATGAGGGCGGGTTGCAGCCCTCAATCTGAACTGAGGGAAGGTTTGGTGGGATTGGCTCCCCCTTACGGGTTGGCGACCCATTGTTACTTCCCATTGTAGGATGTGTGTGGCCCTGGACGTAAGCGTCATGCTGACTTGACATCGTCCCCTCCTTCCTCCCTTGAGATTATCAAGGGCAGTCTGCTGTGAATATTTAACACAGCATGGGGGTTGCGTTCGTTATTCTACTTAAAGAAACGCCTCACGACACGAACTGACGACAGCCATGCAACAGCTGTGTAACACTCTCGAAGACATCCCGCTTTCACGGGACTTGCAGTTACATTTCAAACCCAGGTGAGGTCTTTCGCTTTGTATCGAATTAAACCACATGCTCCACCGGTTGTGCGCTCCCCCGTCAATTCCTTTGAGTTTTAGCCTTGCGGCCGTACTTCCCAGGCGGGATGCTTAACGCGTTAGCTTACGCCGGCCAGATAAATCCAACCAGCTAGCATCCATCGTTTACGGCTAGGACTACAGGGGTCTCTAATCCCTTTCGCTCCCCTAGCTGTCGTCTATCAGCGTCATAAATTGCCTAAGTATCTGCCTTCGCCTTTGGTGTTCCTCTCGATATCAACGGATTTCACCCCTCCACCGAGAATTCCGATACTCCCGACAATCATCTAGTCATTGTAGTTTATACAGCATGTCTACGGTTGAGCCGCAGCCTTTAACCATATACTTACAAAACCGCCTACAGAACGCTTTACGCCCAATAAATCCGGATAACGCTTGCACCCTACGTATTACCGAGGCTTCTGGCACGTAGTTAGCAGGTGCTTTCTAGAAGGGTACCTTCATTTTTTTATTCCCCTTCCACAGTGGTTTACGACCCGAAGGCCTTCTTCCCACACGCGGCGTCGCTGCGTCAGACTTTCGTCCATTGCGCAAGATTCCCAGTTGCTGCCACCCGTAGGTGTAGGACCCGTATCTCAGTGTCCTTGTGGGGGATCATGCTCTCACATCCCCTACCCGTCGTAGCCTTGGTAAGCCATTACCTTACCAACTAGCTGATGGGACACAGGCTCCTCTCTCGGCGACCGGTAAAGGTCTTTGATCCGTAGATCGTATGCGGTATTACCCCGCCTTTCGGCGAGCTATTCCCCACCAAGAGGTAGATTCCTATGTATTACTCACCCGTCTGCCACTAGATCCACTCTGTATTGCTACAAAGTTTCAATCGTTCGACTTGCATGCTTAAGGCACGCCGCCAGCGTTCATCCTGAGCCAGGATCAAACTCTCAAAAAAGTTTAAAATCCTAAAAAGATTTACTCAAAAAGAAAAAAACGGTACTACCATCTCTTTACAAATTAGATTAGTAGTTATTCTATTTTTAATGTTCTAGATTTGTTATATGTTGACACAAAAAAACCCGCCGAGGAGGGTTTTTGACCCTTATCCTACGACCGGCAAGGTGTATTCACATATGTAGGAGGTTATTGTAACAGAAATAGTTGGGTGTGCAATAGGGTTAGAGAGATGAATTTGCGTGATAAGAGTAAGCGGATTTAACAATGGATTCCAGGTCAGAGTGGGTGGGGGACCAACCTAGCTCTTTTTGGAGGCGGGTACTGTCGGCAATTAGCTCATTCGCATCACCTGGCCTGCGGGGTTCAAATTTTACATTGACTGGTTTGCCGGAAACTGTCTCTACCATCTTAACAATCTCAAGGTTAGAGTAGCCGTGGCCGGTGCCGGCATTATAGGCAGTAGTTACTGCTATGGGAGTCATGAGCTTAACGGCTGCGAGCCTAAATGCCTCGGCGAGATCTAGGACATGGATATAGTCTCTGACGCACGTACCATCTGGCGTAGGATAATCGTTGCCAAAGAGTATAAATTCTTTATTAGCTAATTGAGCGTTTATGATGTTAGGGATAATGTGAGACTCATCGTGATGATCTTCGCCTAGTGTATCAGTCGCACCTGCGGCATTAAAGAAACGGATACTAATACTCTTAAACCCATAAGCTTTGTCATACCATTTGAGCATGCGCTCGGTGGCTAATTTGGTTTCACCATAGGGATTCTCTGGTTCTTTTTTGTGATCTTCGGGGATCGGCACCACCTCGGGATTACCATAGACGCCGGCGGTACTCGCAAACACTAGTTTGTGGCAACCCACTTTGATCATCGACTCAACTAGCGACATCGTTCCAATAAAATTATTGTCATAATATTTGCGTGGGTTTTTCACACTCTCACCCATCTGGATATAAGCTGCAAAGTGCATGACGACATCGGGATGAAACTGCGAGAGAGTCTTATCTAGTGTCTTGGGATCTAGAATGCCACCTTTGACGTAGCGGGTATCCCCTAACTTTGATGGGTTATGCGAGACAAAATGATCATATACTAAGACTTCGTAACCTTGACGCTCTAGATCTTTGGCGGTAATTGCGCCGATATAGCCGGCGCCACCTGTGATTAAGATTTTCATAAGTTATATTACCTAGGCCCTAGTTTTTAGCTTGTTTAGTATAGCAAGAAAGGTAATGGCACCGAGAGTATCGAGGATCCAATCTACTGGGTCACCGGAGCGACCAGGGACACTGAGCTGGACGAACTCGATTATTAGACCATAAAGAGAAGCAATCAGTAGTGAAGGTATCGTCTTGTCTGAACTGAGTTTGAGAAGGACGGCCTGGATACCAAAAAAAGTAAAATGCCCGCCCATCATAATAATGGTATTGAGCAGATTCTCGGGAGCGACTACTAGATTAGGAGTGGTTGTCAGGCGCCAGGTGAGAGCGGCCCATGCGATATTACTAATTACGAGGAGTGTTTTTTGCACTAGGTTATTATACCTTGCCGAGCCTTACGATACCAAAGATAAAGAGAGGCAGAGATTAAGATGAGACCACTACCTACGAGTATGCTTAAGCGGGCACGCGACCTGTTGAGGGTAAGCTCTGAAGATGGAGTGCTGATTGAATCATCTATGAAAGTCGTCGGGGAGCTCAAACCAAAAGCAGTTAGATCAATGTCTGTGTCACCTGCTACAGTCCCGGTCGGTGGGCTCGCTAAGTCCGGAACTACTACAGATGGTTTTGGTGATGGTGGTCTGCTAGGAACCGAGGTAGCGACAGAGGGAGTGGGTGTAGGCGAAGGCGCGACCGAAGGCTCTATAGAGGGTGATGGAGTAGGGCTCGGAATGGGAGAGGGGGTAGGTGTGGGCAGCGTCTTAGTTAGAGTAATATCTACCGGTTGTACTTCTTCGCTCCCCTGGTTGCCGCTACTTGTATACCTCCGAACCCTAAGCTTGTATAACCCAGGACCTGGATAATCGGTGAGACTCGGCTCCCCTAGCCTCGCACTAACCGTCGCAATCGTTGGCTGACCAGGATTAATCGTAACTGGGTAGTACTGCTTGCCGTCGCTACCCCCATACCATGCCTGTGTGTTGTCGGTCTCTCCAAAATAGTTCTTTGTATCTGGGAGGTAGAGGTCGGCTCTAAGGTAGTTGGTACCTGCAGTAGCCCCGCTAATACTCACGGTAAGTGCAAAGACTTCGTCACCTACACTTGTGGGTGACTGGATGATAGTAGTACTAACTGCACTGACTGACGAGACAAATGCCATGCAGTATATGAGAGCGAGCACAAAGTGCCTCATGAAATGAGTGTAGCAAAATACTTAGATGAAAGTGAATTATCTAAATCTTATGCAACTGCGCAAGCAACTGTATGCGCCGCTTTTGTTGGCGCGACAGGAGTTATAGCATTTAGCGAATGAAGGGGCTGTTGTAGATCGTGGGACAACTGTTGCAGCAGGAGCGACAGAAGCTATTTTTGGTGGAGTGCTAGCGCACTGTGTCTGCATACAGGTACTACGTGCTTCGGCGACCCACTCTGCCTCGGATTTGCAGATATTAGGATTACCAAAGACCTGGCCAAGAGTACTTCCGGTACAGTTAAAGTCAATATAGCGATACATCTTGGTTCCGCAGCTCTCTCTAAACTGCCATTTGTTAAGGGAGGTTCCGCAAGAGATGGGAGATGAGACAGGACTTGGTTTGGTTGAGTAGACAGGAGATGGTATGGGTGTAGGAGTTGGTTTTGGGGTTGAGGATGGACATATAGTAACTGCAGGACATTTGCCACCAACTAGACTCTGGATACAGAATCTTTGTTCGGTATAGCACCCAGGACCGGGTGTAGGTACAGGGGTTGGATTAGATGTTGAGGATTCGCTTAACATCATGACTGTACAACTAGCACCATTTCCGATGCCAGCGTACGAGATAAGATATGGATTAATAGTGAAACTCGTGTTGTATAGTTTTTCGATCTCCGGCTGGATTGTGACGATCATCCCAAAGTCTAATAGAGTGGGAGTATTGTTGAGGATCTTCGGCAGGTTGATACCTGGTCGCCCAGTACAAGACATAAATTTGGACTTTGAATCTGCTTGACAATTAGGTGAAGTAGATTTGATTACAAATGGCTCATCAAAGCCATATAGATTATTGGTGCTTGCTGAGATTGTGGCTATGGATGATGGGGCATCGAGGGTTGAAAGTTCGAGTAGATAAGCATAGCTCTCTCCGACTTTTACTTTGTTGCTGCTATGGTCTACTTCTCTATCTATAGTTGCATATGTCATTGGAGACTTGGTCACATCGTCGCTAGGCTTTAATTTATATGCTCTAACTCTGCATTTTGATTGCCAATAACCAGTACTACTGCTTGGTTGTGGAGTAGGGCTTGGCCTTAGTGATGGTGAAGGTGGAGCGAGTGTCGGATATGGAGTCGGGCTTGGTGGTATTGATGGAGCAGGGGTGGGCGTGGTTATTGGGCAATAGCTCTGACCAGCTGGTAGTGCCATAAGTTTGCATGCTCGACCATCACCAGGGCAAGGATTAGGTACACATGATGGAACTGGGCTCGAACCTGTGCAAGTCTGACCACAGTTTCGCTGTGCTTCAGCTAGAACAGATTCGTAAGATATACAGTTGGTACCACCTGCCAACTTTTCTGCTGTAGAACCATTTGAACAAGTGTAAACCGCGCGTTTGAATGTACCTGGTGTTCCACACTCGTCATGGAAAGACATAGAGACGATATTGGTCTGACACATCTGTTTACTCGGCTCTGCGATCAGGGCAACCTGAGGAGAGGCTATAAGACTTTTGATATACAATCCAACTAATGCGAGGACAGCAACTATACCCAGTAAGATATAAATCTTATTTGTCTTGATTTTTTTAGTTTTTGACTTTGATTTGAGCATATTTTTATAAATTATTTTGGATTAGTTTGACACAGATCTTTGGCGCGCTTGACCGCATCAACTAAGTTGATACAAGTATTGTCGTTAATTGTATGCTTGGCGCCTAGGCTACATGTGAATTGGTAGTTTTTGAAGTGTGAGACACCACAGGGAGTTGATGCGTTAAAGTTAGTGATAGTTACTAAGTTCTGGGTTGGGGTCGGCGATGGTGATGGTATAGAAGTAGGCGTAGGCGCTACTGAGGGACAGACAAACTCACATTTTAACCCTGTTCGTCTCACCATAGCGCCACTAGGACAAGTATACATGTCTTGAGCACAGATGACAGGCTCAGGAACGGATGTTGGAACCGGAACAGGAACATTTTCACCATACGTCATACAGTATGGTTTTGGTGGGTTGTTGGGATCGAGTTTGCAGGCCATCTTGGTACATCCTGCAATTACCCCATTTTTGACCGTACAGGTATTGCACCCGTCAAACCAAGAGGTACACCCAAGCGGGATTGTACCGTTTGGAGTAGTGGTTGTGGGACACACCTTTATTGGTTCACATGGTGCTTTAACACATTGGACTGGTTGATAATAACAACCAGCTGCATCGGTAACTAGCTTTCCTTGGGTTTCATTGGTTGCTACTAGATTGATGTCTGATGGGACAGTCATCGAGCGCATGAGACCCCAGACACCGAGTCCGAGGACTATGAGGAGTGTAGCGACTATCGCGAATCTGTTTTTTAGGAAAGAACGTTTTTTAGCAGGTGCACGCTTGGAGGATTTAGAAATCTTTCTAATTTTTGTGGCCATACATATAACTGTAATGTATTTATAAGTGTTGTCAATAAGTGATTTTGTTTAGTTAACGGTGACTCTATCAACTGCAGAGATAGCGGAGAGTTGATACTTACTAGTAAACTTGATTCCACCACCATTTTCGGGGAATGGATCGTTCATAATGTAGTCATCCCCTTCTTTTTTGGTGATAACCAAAAAGTGATCAGGGCCGCCGTAGATACCCACAACGACTGGTCTACCAGCTGCTAGTTCCTCGTCAATTTTGCTAGTCGAGCTACCTATACGTGTACGAGTCATAGTGACACCGGCTGCACTCCAACTACCTTGGTTCATGAAGGCAGTATTACTCCAAAAAGGATTACTGCTTGCGGCGATATCCCCTGGCTTGATACTCTTACCATAGTGACTGGCGATCATCGCCATACTAGTGACTAGACATCCAACTTCTTTCATTGTCTCGCCTGAGAGTCCGATTGTCTGGTTTCCCCACAGACTATCTCTTTGGTTGTAATAACATCCCCACGAATCGCATTTGGTCTGATTACTTAAGATCGAAGCTCCACCCTGGTTACTTGCAAACCGGCGGAAGGCAGCTAGCTGAGCCTGAGCAGCTGAAAGTAGGCTCTGGAATCTAGCTTCGTCATTTTTAGTATCTGCCAAGAGCTTATTTTTGGCGGCTACCTGAGTGGCGAGCGCCGCTTTTTCGCGATCCAGATTCTTTTTGACTGCCTCGATCTCTGCTTGTTTTTTTTCTTTGATGGTTTTTTGCTGGTCAAAATCGAGACGTGACTTTTCGAGACTGAGCAGTAGTCGCTGATCTCGATCTCGGACTGCTTCGACGTACTGCACAGACTTAGCAAAATCAGAGAGACCTGAGAACTGAAGTAATAGAGAGATGGGAAAATTAGTGGCACTCATATAGCTGGACTTAACCCTGGCGACAAATAATTTGGTTAAATCAGTGAGTGAGTAATCGAGACTCTGGATCTTGCCTGACAGATCGGTAATCTCGACTTCGAGCTTAGATAACTGTGTGGTCTGTTCCGCGATCTTAGCCTGAGTGAGATTAATCTGTGTGGTAAATTCTCCTAGCGCCTGAGCCAGTGTTGCTTTTTGGCCAGACAGATTTTTTAGCTTGGCACTACAATCATCAACATAGCTCTTTAGCTCTCCCTCATCTGTGGGCACTGTATCTCCACAGACAGCGGCATGAGCTGGTTGTAAAGCAGCAAAGCAACAAAGAAACAAAGTAACAATGGATACTACTATTTTTTTCATCGACCCACACGACGGGTTGCGATCAGACTAGACACACCACCCAGTATCGCCCCAACAATTAGCTCTGCACCAAGGAGAGCTAGCATCACCCAGTACGGTACAGGCAGTAATCTGATCACGCCCAAAAAGGCAATAAGATTGGGGGTTAGATAGAGTAAGAGGAGATAGCTGATCCCCCAGCCGAGAACTGCACCTACGCAGCCATAGACCATTGATTCGACGATAAAAGGACGCTTGATGTACCAATTGGTCGCACCTAGGAGCGATAAGGTGTACATTTCTGGTTTTTTGCTCCTGAATTTAAGACCAATAATAACTACTATCGTGGTGACTGAGGCAATAGTTAAAAGTACTGTCAAAAACAACCCAGCTAGCCTGATCCCACCCAGCCATTTGCGTAGTGTATCGATCACATCTTTTTGGAAACCGACCTCCTCAACGAGTGGATCTTTTTGCATAATATCGGCGATCGTCTCTAACGCTCCGACGTTTTTTGCGGAGACTTCGAGGGAGGCTGGGAGGATGTCTGCCGTCACCATTTCGAGTAGGAGTGGATTGTCCTGATTTTGTTGTCTGTAAAGCTCGAGCGCCTCTTCTTTGGAAATATATGTGGCACTCTCAACCTCGGCACGGCTAGCTACCATCTCCTTGAGTTTGTCTGCGTCAGCAGTCGTTGCCTCGTCTTTGAAAAAAGCAGTAACTTGTGGGCGTGACTCAAAATATCCTAGCATCTGGGTGGTACCCAAGACTACCAGAGAAAAGATGCTAAGTGAGAAAAAAGTAAGGGTAGTTAGGATGATCGCAGAGAGGGACTGATAGGGAGTGCGCCTTATGGCGGAGCTGATACTGTTAACTCTGGACATGGTTACACTCTAGCAGATTTAGCTTTTTTTGTCGTGCTCAGGTGCGGCTTTTTCTGATTCTTTGGCTGCGTGGTGTGCTGAGTGATGAAGAGCAGAATCAGAAGTTAGGACCCCTTTGGTCAGGACGAGACGGTGTGCTTTTACGTGTTTGACATAGTCGAGGTCATGGGTCGCCATGAGGACTGTTGTGCCCTGGGTATTGATATCTTGGAGGAGACTAATGATATCTTTGGCAGTGGCTGGATCTAGGTTGCCTGTAGGCTCATCGGCAAAGAGAACCTTGGGCTGAGTGGAGAGGGCGCGAGCAATGCCGAGCCTCTGTGCTTCACCCCCTGAGAGCTGTGAAGGAAAATCGGAGCTATGGTGAGCGATGCCGGTTAACTCTAGGAGATCGTTTCGTCTTTTGACAATCTCTGACTCTGATAACCCCATGATCTCGAGAACGATATCTATATTCTCTGCGACAGTCTTGCCATCTAGAAGTTTTGCGTCCTGAAAAATGACCCCTACTTTGCGACGCAAAAGATGAGTGTTTTTGAGTGGAATCTGAGAAAGATCGTCTCCATCTACGACTATTTTTCCTTTTGTTGGGATTACGTCTTTGATCATCAGTTTCATTAGCGTAGTTTTGCCAGATCCTGAGGGACCAGAGATGATTGCAAAATCGCCAACACCGAGTGCAAATGAAACGTTATCGAGTGCGACTGTGCCATTACCGTAAACTTTGCTGACTGAGTCAAAAATTATCATAGATTTAGTAGTAAGTACCTAGTGCCTAGTTTTTAAAGCTTGAACTCAATATTATTCAGCTGGTTCGATGTTGTTAATCTCGGCAGCGTTTAACTCGTGAACTTTGAGACGACCAACATCCATGAGCCAGCCGGCTTTTTTGCCTGAGTTGGTCTCACCCCAAACTGTCACCTTGTGTCCGATAAAGAGATCTAGATCAACAACAGATGAAGTTATGTAGACCCACTGACTAGCATTAGCACCACGCTCGATGTGGTGACTACCCTCGCCCTCGATACCACCTGGTTGGAGCACACCCTCTGCCATGTCACGAAAAGTTTTTTCGTCTGCTGCCCCAAAGACGTCGCCGGCTTTAACACTACTAGCACTCTCTGGATTTTGGGCTAGTTTGGAAGCTCCGGGAACATCGTCACCTGCTAATAAGAGTTTGTCTTTGGCTAGTTGGTAACCCAAGAAGAGACCACCAATGACACCAATGATCACGAGGATTGGCATAATGAGATTTTTTTTACTTTGACCAGTTTGCATAGGTATTCCTTCTGTTTGGTTATTAGTATCTAGATTGATCGGCCTTATATCGTCCATAATTACTCCTAATACAAGTTGTTATAGTCGTAATATAGCAGAGATCCTGGATAAATCCAAAATAGTACTTAGAGGAGTTGCTTTAGCTCGGCCTGAATAAAGCCGTCTAGATCACCACCGAGAACTCCCTCGGCGTCGCTAGTCTCGTGCTCGGTCCTCACATCTTTGACAAGCTTGTACGGGTGCAATACATAACTCCTGATCTGATTGCCAAAACTGGCTACTCTGTACTCACCTTTGGCTGTGCTGATCTCTGCTTTCCTCTTGGCTTCGTCTATCTCCCAGAGCTTGGCTTTGAGCTGGCGCATACAGATCTCGCGGTTGCGCTCCTGATACCTCTCCTGGGTAGAGACGATCACGATCCCGCTCGGCTTGTGGATAAGCCTCACGGCAGTACTAACCTTGTTCACGTTTTGGCCTCCGTGGCCACCGGCCCGGAAAAACTGCCACTCTACATCCTCATCGCGTACTACGACATCAGGTGTATCTTCCTCTACCCCTGGCAGAACTTCGACTAGACTAAAGCTAGTTTGGCGGAGTTTGTCGGCATTAAATGGTGAGAGTCTGACTAGGCGGTGGGTGCCCTGTTCCCTCTTGAGTAGACCGTAGGCATTTTTACCTTTAAACCTTACTGTTGCTGATTTGATCCCGGCTTCATCCCCTCTAGTCTCATCTAATACTTCGTAGCCCCAGCCACTGCGCTCCGCATAGCGGAGATACATCCGGTAGAGCATCTCGGACCAATCCATGGCTTCGGTGCCACCGGCACCGGCGTGGATACTGAGGATCGCATCTAGTCCGTCAAAGCGACCAGAGAGATACGTGTTCATCTCCAACTTGCCGAGAGCGCTCTCTGCTATCCCTTCGTATTTGCTGATCTCGTCCCCTAGCTCGGCTGCGGTCTCTGCGTCCCCTATGGCGGACTCAACGTGTTCGACTGAATCAAAAAGAGAGTTAATCTCCGATAGCCGCTGACTCTTCTTTTGGGCTTCGTCGCTGTTATCCCAAAAGTTCCCTGCTTCCATTTCTTTGAGCAGTGCTACTTTTTCGGCCGCAAGATCTGATAACTTTAGCTTGGATTTAATATCTTCGAGACGTGATCTGTAATCTGACATGCTGCTATTTTAGCAGGCTTTTTATGCGATACCGAGCTTGACTGGTATCTCTTTAATGAGGGTATCTTCAAGTCCTTCAGGACATTCATGTATAGTCGTAAGTGCATTTAGATCCCATTTTCCATTCTTTTCAGCATGTACACGACAAGCTAAACCTGAAACTCCACACTGTATCATGAATGTTGTCGAGCCACTAGGAACCACTCTATATTCCGAAGCTCTTGCACGTGCGCACCCGACTGGTACTAGTTTGCTAGATACTTTTATCGCATCATCCAAACTCAGAAATCTAGTCAAGGCATCTTTACTATTCATTCAAGTATTATAACCTATAATGTAATTAAGTCAATCTTAAAATTTAGTTAAGAAGTCTCTTGACCCTATTAATGTTTTCTTTGTCTGGACCCATGCCCTCAATCCCTGGGACTTCGAGTATTAATGGGAGATGAGCTAATTTTGGGTGGTTGATAAGTGCTCTGATCCCACTCTCGCCGATGTAGCCGTCCCCAATATTTTGGTGATTATCACGGCCAGAGCCGAGCGGAGTCTTGCTATCATTTAGATGCAGTAACTCGATCTTGTCGAACCCGATTGTTGCTTCGATTTCTTTAATCCACATCTCTAACCCTTGAGTAGTCGTAAAGTTGTAGCCAGCCTCAAAGGCATGAGCGGTATCTAGACAGACTTTGAGCCTCGGTGAGTTGACTGAAATGAGGATATCTGACAGCTCTATGAGGCTACCAATCTTACCTTGTTGCCCTGCGGAGTTTTCGAGTAGGAGATAAGAGTTATCGGGTGTTTTTGATAATACTTCTTGGATACTTTGGATAACTAGCTCGCGAGCATTTTCCCATCCACGACCCTGATGGCTACCGATATGGAGGACTACTCCTGCCCCATTTATTGCAGCAGAATTTTTCATGTCCATGACTAATGCGGCAATAGATTTTTCGACTAATTCTGGATTGTCGCTCGCCAGATTAGTCAGGTAGAGCGCGTGGATATAGACAGGATTGAGATCGTGCGTAGTAGTTGACTCTGCAAATTGACTAGCTACATCTGCTTGCCAAAGCGACCTGGCCCACATACGTGGACTACCAGCAAAGATCTGTAAACAGTTGCCACCAATTGCGAGCGTATTGGCAATTGCTGAGCTTAACCCACCACCAACATGGCCACCGACTCTTCGTTTTATAGTCATAAGTACCTAGTACCTAGTTGTAAGATATTAATTGATCTTTTCATACTCTTCGACGATACTCTTGCAGTAATTATACTGGATCTTTTTTACCTGATCTTCGGGGAGCTTGGATAGTTCTTTTTGAAAATTGGAGATTGCGGTATTAATAATTGGCTCGCTAGCACCACCCGTCACTGTGCTTAATGCACCACTGACTAACTCTACACCATTACTAATACTTGCGCCCAGGACTGACTCGAGATTGGAGAGGACTGACTGGCTATCTTGCAGGCTGAGGTTAGGGGTCTCAAAGCGATCCGATATACCTCGGTTCACCTCTCTCTCGGGTCTTGTAGTTTGCTGCCATAACATATAACCACCGTATGCAAGACCTAGTGTGATAAGGAGGACTATGAGCGTGCGCATGAATCTATGATAACAGACGCTTATTCGTACCTGAGTGCCTCAATCGGATTTAGCTGTGCAGCTTTACGAGCTGGGAAAACACCAAAGACTATGCCAGTCAGGAGGGAGACGCCAAAAGCAAGAAGAATAGAGTTAAGTGCAGGAGTAGCCGGGAAAAAGGCACGTAGACCGAGGGCGCCTAGGATGCCGAGTACTATGCCAATTACTCCACCGAGTGTAGAGAGTACAGCAGACTCGATCAAAAACTGAATCAAGATACTGTTAGGTGTGGCGCCGAGCGCTTTGCGAAGTCCAATCTCACGCGTACGCTCCGACACCGCGACTAACATGATATTCATAATCCCAATACCACCAACCACTAGTGAGATCGCAGCAATACCTGCGAGCCCGACGGTGAGAGTACCCAAAATAGTCTGAATAGTTTTTAAAATCTCTCGTTGGTCGGTCACCGAAAAATCTTCTTCGTTTAGTCTCTTATCCATAATTACCTTGATACGATCTTTGGCGCGCTCGATCTGTTGTTTATCCATGGCCTGCACTAGGATATAAGAAATTTTTTCTTGGCCTAGGGCACTCCTAGCTGTAGTATATGGAATATAAACAGAACTATCGATATCCGGGCCACCAAAGCTGCCGCTACTTTTTGGCTCGGCGACGCCGATTACCTCAAAACGAACTCTATTGAGGGTGACTTCTTGACCGATGGGCTCTACTCCAACAAATAGCTTTTCTGCGATTTTACTACCGATAACTGCCACCTTGCGGTTACTACTGACGTCTGCCTCGTTAAAGAAGCGGCCGCTCGTTGTTTTGGTATTTCTGAGTGTAGAGTATTCGGGAGTGGTAGCGACCGAGAAGCCCTGCCTCTTTCCCTGGGGGGTGCGTACATCTACCCCACCCTCGATAACCACAGCCACATCACCGAGAGGATAGCCGGCACGCTCCAGCGCGTTGGCGTCTATGATGTTCAGTTTGGAAGTAGTCAGTGAGAGTGCTGCTGCTTCTTGATTAAAACCTCCATCTTCTCCTACTATTTCACCAGGGGAAACGATGAGTAGGTTGCTCCCTAAATTGGCAAATTGTTGCTCAACAAAAACAGTTAGCCCGTTACCGATACTAGTTAGGAGGATCACGGAGAGAACACCAATCACGACCCCGAGCGTCGTCAAGAATGATCGCAGTTTGTTGCGGGCTATACTAATAAACGCTGATTTGGCGAGGATCGAGACTTTCATGATTTTTTCCTCGTATCTGAGACTATTTCGCCATCTAGGATTTTGATGATGCGATGAGCAATGTTAGCGAGTTCTAGATCGTGTGTGACTATTACAATGGTGCGGCCTTCGCTGTTTAATTTTTTTAGGATCTCAACAACTTCGTGTCCACTTTTGCTATCCAGATTGCCGGTTGGTTCGTCGGCAAAAATGACACTAGGGTCGTTAACTAGCGACCGGGCAATTGCGACCCTTTGCTGCTGACCACCAGATAACTGATTGGGCTTGTTGTTTAGGCGCTCGCCGAGCCCGAGCATAGTTAAGAGTTCTTTGGCTTTGCTCGTTTTGTCGCTTGGGTCTGAACTATAGAGAGTAGGCAGTAGTACGTTCTCGACAGCTGTTGTACGTGAGAGGAGATTGAACTGCTGAAAGATAAAGCCTATGTATTGATTTCGCATTTTAGCGAGAGCCTCTTCACTTAATCCTGAGACATCTTGACCATCCAAGATGACTTGTCCAGTTGTTTGTTTGTCGAGTAGTCCCATGATGTGCATGAGCGTACTTTTGCCACTACCCGATGGTCCAACAATCGCTACAAGCTCGCCTGCATGGATTGAGACTGTGATGTTTTTGAGAATGGTTAAATTGTCATCACCCAGCTTATAGACTTTGGATACATTCTTTATTTCAAGAACCGCCTTTGAGCTATTGGTCTTTTTGACTATAGACTTTTTCATCTTGGGTAAGCCCTTTGATAATTTCGACAAATCCATCATTTTCGATACCCAACTCTAGCTCGCGGAGCTCATAATCATCGCCGTTTTTGATATAGACACTGCTCTTGGCCCCTTCGAAGGTGAGTGCGCTACTGGGGAGCCTGAGAATACCTTTCTTTTCTTTGAGGATTACTGTGGCACTACCGTTTAAACCTAGTCGTAGATCTGCTAGATCTCCTGCTGGTATACCCAGCTTGATCTCATAGACGGTACCACTGGTAGTTTCCTTTGGGGTGTAGGCGATTGAACTGACTGCGGTATTAATAGTTTTGTCTGGATATGCATCTAGCTTAATCTCTACAGGTAGTCCTACGCTCACACGCTTTAATTCTGTTTCATCTAGGTCGGCGGAGAAGTAGAGCGAGTTAGGATCTATGACTATCCAAGTATCGGTGGCTAGAACATTGACGCCACTGGTTTTGATTGGGGATTTGACCAAAATACCTGAGATAGGGGTTGAGAGCCTAGTTAGCTTGAGAGAGAGGTCAAGATATTCGACATCTTTGACTGTGTTTTCTAACTGATACTGGTTTTGGGCCAGGATTCGTTTAAGTTCTCTACCTAAGTCTGCATCAGGCACTGAGTTGTCGTTATCGTCTATAGTTTGCTCAAAATTACCTCGCTGGATGGAGTAGAGATTAAGTTTTTGCTCGAGAGTTTTTTGGAGTTGGCGATTATCGATACTTGCTAGTGTCTGCCACTTTTTGACTGTATCGCCCTCTTTGGCACCTAGATAAGTGACAAGACCGCCAGTTGGGAAGCGAAGTAAGGCCATTCCTTCGGCTGTTACCTTGCCTGAGAGCTCTAGAGTGTCTTTGATATTACCACTCTCGACCTGGTATTCTGTATACTCAGGTTTGGCCTGGTGAGTATAAAAATATCCACCAATAACCAACACAGCAAGAATGATGATTGAAGCAAGTTTGTGAGTCTTTATCCAGTTAAGCATAGGTACCTATTCTACTAGAGGTGGAAGATTTTGCCAATGACTATGCCCACAAATACAGCTAACCCACCTAAGAACATCATTTTGAATGCGCGTATATACGGTCTAGGTCGCTTAAAATATAAAGCAGTTCCGAGACCGAGTCCAAAGAGTCCAAGGAGCGAACATACAACAGACACCTTGACTGCAATAGTGGAATCCCAAATAAAGTATGGAAACAGCGGCAGGAGGCCAGCGCCGATGTATGAGAGGAGCATAGTGACCCCGCCCTTTAGTGCCTCAAAGTCATTGTCTTTGCGTCCTGCGATCTCATCGGTCGTTTCTTCGGTCAAAAAACTACCGATCCCCATAGAGAAACCTTCGACTACGATCAAAACTAATCCGGTGGTAATGATCGCTGTACGACCCGCCTGCGCGGCAGCTACACCTGCGAGGAGTCCGACTGTGCTAACGAGCGAGTCTTCGACACCAAAAATGAAGTTTTTTAGGAACGTATTATCGTCTCTATACCATGGTAAACGTAGTTTAAACTTAGAGGACATATAAAACTATCATAGCAGAAAGAGAGTCCGATTAACTACCTTGTTTGTTTACGACTATCACAACTAAGCTTTAACTTAGTTATGTATCTCTATCGACAATTAACCTCAACTTTGTCGGGGTGTCCGGTACTGCCCCGGAACCCTACGCACCCCATGCGCAGATACTACTTTTATACGACACCCCGTAGAACTAATTGTATCTTTACAATTTTATCATTACTTGAATATAATTCTTGACTTTTCGTGCATTATTTGGGTAAATGACTCTATGATTCGCTGTTTGTGTAGTGAATGTGGGAGCTCGATAGTTAAGTCTAAGACTGACTTTGTAAGAGGAAAATTTCACTTTTGTTCTCACCATTGCCGGGCAATATACTACAACCATAAGAGGAGAACGCTCTTTCCCAGACATTGTTTGAGATCAGGTTGCCCAAACTTTGTAACTGCACTTGATAGAAATAAAAAGTATTGTAGTCAGCTATGTGCTAATCGAGATAGGATTTCTAGATACGATGCTTCGACCATATTAACTGGTATCCGTGAATTCGTTTTGAAGCAAGGTAGAATACCTATCAAGAGTGAGTTAACCACACTTTACCGTGTCGCACGAAACTATTTTGGTACATGGAATAATGCTGTGTCAGCTGCTGGGTATATGCCAAACCCAGTTATGTTTGCCAACAAGCATATTGCTCGAGATGGCCACCAGTGCGATTCACTCGCAGAAAAGATAGTAGACGACTGGCTATCTGCCCGAAAGATACATCACAATATCCATGTCCCTTACCCATGGCACAATGGGATGAAGTGTGATTTTTGGGTCGATGGCACGTGGATAGAGGTGTTTGGGTTAAGTGGGCATAATGATAAATATGATGCTCTTAAAAAGAAAAAGCTTATCTTGGTAAGACAGTACAAATTAAAGCTCATATCGCTGAGTCTGAAAGATGTTTATAGAGATGGGCTAGAGCAAAAGCTGATTAAGCTAAGCGAGCGGCGACATCGTCCCAGTTGACTATGCCCCAGAAAGCGTCGACATATTTGCCGCGATCATTCTGATAGTCCAGGTAGTAAGCGTGTTCCCAGACATCTAGTACTAGGAGGACGGTTGCGTCAGCAATCATCATGAGGTTTTGATTTTGAATCTGGATTACATGCAAGTCACCATCGGAGACGATGAGTGCAGCCCAGCCAGAACCTTCTACTGCTTTGGCGGCACCGGCAAACTCAGTCTGAAAAGCCTCAAAGCTCCCAAACTGTTCGTTGATCTTTTCGAGTAGTGCGCCGGATGGTGCATTATCTTTTTTGTTCTTCCTCATATTGGACCAGAAGATGCTGTGGAGCTTGTGGCCATTTAGGTGGAAAGAGAGATCGCGCATAGTGGCCTTAAAATCGATCTCCATACCTTCGCCGGCACGAGCTTTTTCGAGCTTGTCCATGGCAGCATTGGCACCGGTCACATAGGCCAAGTGATGGCGAGTGTGATGGAGCATCATAATCTCTTTGGAGATAACAGGAGCGAGAGCGTCGTATTTGTAAGGAAGATCTGGCAGTTCAATCCTCTTGTGTTTGAGCACAGTAGTCATATATGCCTTTCTACTAAGTTAACTAACTCTGACTTAGATAGGCATAGTATACCATTTATCTGGCTTGTTGGCGAGCTTTGTCCCAAAATGTACCACGGCGTGGGAGTAATTGAGCATCCTCTTTGTGGGCCAAAATAGACTCAACAGCTCGCTCTAAGAATATGGTGTTTTGTGATCCTTTGAAGAGGATCCACATATTTGGCTTTAGCGATTTTTTTAGAATCTCGATCAAGTCTTTCATTGAGCTAGGACTATAGACCTTCTTTTTCTCGCGTTTGAGATAGGGGGCGACGTAGCGCGACATCATGTCCCCATACAGGATAAAGATATCGCTCCTACTCGCCAGTTTTTTTGCCAGTCTCTGGTGTGCTGGCTTGCTCATTGTGCCTAGCTCGCGCATGTCCCCTAGGACCAAGATATGACTGCCTCGTGGAGAGACAGAATCTAGGGTAGCTATTGCTGATTCCATAGTGCCTGGCGAGGCATTGTAGCTACTATCAATAATATGTGTGCCCTTTATCCCAGCAAAAACTCTCATTCTCCCTGCTGGAGCACGGTACGCACTGAGCTCTTTGAGTGACTGCTGAAGTGGGATGCCGAGCGAGAGACCAACACTTAGTGCAGCAGCAAAAGTGCTTGCGAATTCTGGTCCAAAGATATCAGGAAGAGTCAGGGTGTTGACTGTATTTTGATACTCATATGTTGCACTAAAACCGTGACTACTTAGCTTAGTTTTTAGGATGCGAAGTGTGTTTGCTTTGTTTCTCCCAAAAGTGAAGACGCGAGACTTTATATCTTTTAAATACGGCAAAAGAGCGGGATTATCTGTATTAATAATGCTTGTACCTTCATGAGAGATGGAGTGTGCTAGGAGCATTTTGTGAGAAGCAATTAGGTCTACTAACTTGTTAGCGCGACGCATAGGATCAGTATCTTTCACTAGTGGATCAAAGGCCTCCGTATGAACATGACTAGCACCTAGAACTACAGCTATATCAGGTCTAACTATAGTGAGTAAATAATCCATGTTTTTTGGAGGGTACGGGCTATCTATCCCCATCTCTACGACATAAAAATCGTAGTGCTCATGATAAAAAAAGTAGCGCAGAGGAGACAAGATAATGACTCGCAGCCAATCAAAAAAAGTATAAGAACTTAGTGAGAGTCCGAGAATATTTAGCGGGATACCTGACTCGGAGTTGGCGTGGATGCTATGTTTAACGATCCCCCTAGTCTTTAGGATCTCAACTACTGCTAGGCGCGTACTAGTTTTGCCTGCGCTTCCAGTAATCCCCACTATAATAGCGCGTGGATTTTTCTTGAGCATGCGCCGTGCCCAAAATCGCAGATACGCAAGAACTAGTAGTGATAACTTAGATTTCATACCTATATTCTATTCTCCACTTAGCTCTTTGGCTAACTCGCTCGCTCTCTTTGAGTTAGTTTCGTCTTGTTTGAGTCGAGTTTTTAGTTCATCACTCATCCATTCTCTGTTGTTTATTACCCGGAGTACCTCATCAACCAGTTGTTGTTTGATCCTAAAAAGTGTTAATAGCTCGTCCAGCTTTTCCTGATCCACTCCGGCCACTCCGACTGCCTTCTCCCAGCTAGGGATTACATCTGCGAGATTGGACCTAGCACTTTCCCAACTTTCTTTCATACTACTTTCGTAGGTAGCTGGGATGTAGCCTCCTAGATGACCGACAATCACTTGTGTAGGACAGCCAGCAACATCTTTGATAACTGCGCTAATCCCGATATCGTCATAGTCGACATTATTTAACTGAGCTTTGGTCTCGTAGTTATTCTGCAAGTTCTGCCACAGCTCTTCGGCAGTGTAGTGGCCATAGATTACAAACTCACCGGTCACGATATTTTTGTACCCTGCATCCGAGAGAGACTTTTCGAGATTGTAAGTAGTGTCTTTATTTTTGAGGAGAGCACTCGCTCGAGCGCGGGAAGAAGCCTCTAGTTTTTTATTGCTTTTTAGATTAGTTAATTTGCTGTAAAAATCTGCAGGGTTTAAGGTACTAGTGCCTGAGAGATCCGCGTCACTTTTGGTATCGCGCCAGAGTGAGTGGTAGATCGACTGACGTTCAAGAGGCAAATAATACTTGATGTCTTCGTCGCGCACGAACGAGAGCTCAAAACGTGAGTCTGACGAGACTTTGCGGTTGTCACCTAGGACAAAGTACGAATTGGGAGGGACAGTGATCTGACTACACTCAGAGAGACTGGAGCCACCGTAGGTAGAGCGAGCTGATCTAATGTATGGCTCTTCGATAATCGCACCATTGCGCAGTACATAGCCGTCGCGCAGCTCGACCTGATCCCCAGCTTTTGCGATCACACGCTTGATGAACCCTAGGTTGACGTTTTTACCTTCTTTTTCGAGGATTTCTCTGGTTTTGTCACTACTAAAGGCGACCATGTCGCCGTAACTGAGACTTGGCTTGAGATACTCTTTATTATTAAACTTTATACCTTCAAAATAACGAAACATCCGGGGACTACTGCGGTACTCTAGTACTCCATCTGTGCTCGATTTTTCTGGGCCGCCCTGACTCTCATCCCAAAAAAGTGAAGGATACATAGAGCCAGTGCCTGCAACCTCGACCGGCTCAGCTCTCAACCCTATGATCTTACTGATCTCGGTGTAACTAATCCAAAAAGTTGGCACGAGGAGGAGAGAGATAACTAGATTGATCGCAATGGTTAAGAAACGTCTCGGCATAATGATTCGACCAGTGGCAGTTCGTTTTTGACAAAACTACTAGGTAGGAGGTCCCGATATTTGGGGTCTAAGAGCTGCCTGGCAGTAACTACCCCTGCCGTCATGAGACGGATCTTATCATCTTTGGTTAACCCGTCGACCATAGTCAGCGGATGTAACCTAGTTTTTTCGATTAAGTCCATTATCCCTTCACTCTTTGGGTATCCCCAACTAGTCAGCTTGATACCCTGACACTCACTGTATTTGATCGCATCGGTCGAGAAGCGAGTGTTAGTAATGATCCATGGTTTGGGATTGTCGTGATTATTGCCAGCTTTGAGATCATCAAACCTAGCTTTGATGTAGAGAGCGACTCTGACATCGGTCCGCTGATTCTGAGATTTGTGAAACTTTGCTTCGATGTAATATGTAATCCCATCTTTCCTAGCTAAGACATCTACTTCGTGCGTCACGCAGGCACCAGGAATTATCTGATTAGTTATCGTCTCGTAACCAAGCTCTGCGAGCAAGAGGGCGACATATTTTTCGAATGGATAGCCGGACGGACCGAGCTCACCCAAGGCTGCTTTGAGGTTGTATTTCATGGCTAGGTATGGTCGGTTACTACTGTGGAGATAGTCTTTGATTAGCGAATATATTTCGCTAGTTGTGATCCCATCAAACAGTCTAGATCGAATGGCATCGAGCATTTCATCTTGCATGGCCACTGGCACACCGACGCGGGTTGCCGAACTTTTGATCTTTTCTTCGTTATATACCTCACGTGTACCATCAAATTTAGTAACAAATGTTGTCATGAACTTCTACCTTTCCCTTACCATTTGGCAGTTAATAATGTCTGGACTACAAAATATGCAAAGAAACTCGCGGCGGCTGCTAGCACTATGAGTCTGGGGAGTGGAGTGCGAATAGGCTTGGGCATAGAGATAGTATTGAGTGCACCGATTAGAACAAAGGCTACCATCATGGCGGCGGCATTGAGGATAGCACCTAGTGTGAGGAGAGTCCTAGGCTCACTGGCCCCAGAGAAAAGGAAGATCGCGCTAAAAGCTAACTCTGTCCAGAGGACATAGTAGAACATCTTAGAAGCGTTTACTTCGTCAGTAACCCTGTATCTTAGGAGTAGTATATTCTCTGAGATCACGCGACTAGCGGCTTCGAGCACGCCTAACTGAGTCGTAAAGAGCATGAGCGAACCGATTAGGACAAACGCGGTACCAACTAATGGATGGAGTGCTGCGCCAATCATCTCAGACTGACGGAAAAAGAATGAGAGTCCACCTGCGCTCTCGACCCCACGAGCGGTAGCAGCAGAGAGTAGAGCCAACATGCTAATGGTAAAGATACCTATACCCCAGAATACTAGGAGGTGTTCTGTTGTGACCAACCTCCACCAGCGATTCCAGCGACTTAGATTACTACCGGTTAATTCAAAAAATTGTCCATCAATCCGATGAGAACTGGATCCTGTGAGCAAGGTCTTAATACCCACCCCGTATCTACCCATTCCCATCCCCTTTTCTTTAATATAGTAACTTTGAGAGAGATTGAGATTACCCCCACCTCCCGAGTAGGCAAAAGCACCAAGGAAAGCTCCAATCGCTACACCCTCTGGGAGAAAGCGATATCCATCGCCGATCCCGACAAAGCCCTGAAGTAATGCAGTCCAGTCTGTGCCACGGGCCATATAGAGTGCGAGCAAAGTGACAAAGGGTACTCCGATAGAGAGGAGAGTCTTTTGGACTGTCTCCATTGTTTTGTAGAGAGTCTTACCTGAGGAGATAATGATGCCTGTCACAAGGATCAAAACTGCTGCAGTAATATTGATTTTGAGAGCAGGGAAAACGTGATTAATCATGGTTGCAGAAGCGAGGACAAATCCTGGAAGTGCCCAGGGGATGACTGTCGAGAAAACAAACCAAACTGGTATTGCCTTACCCCACCTGCGCCAACCCACAAAGACGCTCTCACCACGAGCA
>DALYFH010000002.1:40670-52986 GCA_031972135.1 Candidatus Woesebacteria bacterium | reverse complement strand
GAGTCAGGAAAGTCCAGACAGCAGAGTGCAGGGTGGGTAGCGTAAGCTATCACGGGTAACCGCTAGTTTAGAGCAACAGTGACGAACCGATTTAGTTCGGGTGAAACGGGCAATCCTCCCCGCTGCAACCGACGACTGGGACGACTAAGACAGTAGCACTCCTGAGTCCCGAAGATTGCGGGCATTAGAGAAATGATCGCACTAAAAACAGAATCTGGCTTATGCCAACCACAGCTCGGCGCTATTTTATTTTTCTATTTGAAGAGATCTTGTCCCAGAGAACCAGAATTGGTGCTGCAGTAAAAGTGGAACTATAGGTACCTGAGATAGTGCCTATTAAGAGGGCCAGGACAAAGTGGCGGATAGAGTCGCCACCCAGCAAGTACATGGATAAAAGCATAAAGATGATGGTCAGACTATTGTTGATGGATCTACCCATAGTCTCAACAACTGCACGGTTGATGATGTCGATAAAATCGAGGTAGCCATGATGTTTTTTTAGCTCCCTGATCCGGTCATAGACCACTATTGTGTCGTGAACAGAGAAACTAAGTATTGTTAATAGGGCGGTCACAAAAAGCGTATCCACCTCGATCCCCGAAACTTGACCGAGTATAGAGAAAGTACCCAGTAAGACTAGTGAATCATGGAACATGGCGAGGATGGCTGAAGCACCATAGCGAAAATCTTTGAAGCGATAGGCTACATAGGTCATGATCAAGAGAGCTGATAAAGCGATGCCTAGAATAGTTTTTTTGATCAGCTCACTACCTAAGGTAGGTCCTACATTTTGATATTCTAATTCTGTTATTTTGGCTGCTACCACACGTGAGTCAGCACGGAGCTTTTGGTATGCATCATTTTCTAGAGGAGAAGTAGTGATATTTAACTTATTACCATCGCGAGAAACGTCAGTTATAACAGCGCCAACTGATGAGACTGCGGCAGTTAGATCAGCATCCCCCAGCTCAGTCTCGGTCTGCCAGGCAATGGTGCTGCCGCCAGTAAAATCAATTGATGGTTTGAGACCGTAGCGGATCAGCGAGTAAGACCCTGGGATGATAACGCAGAGCGAGATTACAAAGTATACCCAGTAATACTTCATCGGTTCGAGAATAGTTAGTTTATGGTTCATAGTTTATGGTTTATAGTTGCTCTTAATAATGTGCGGGTAACAAATAGGCTAGTAAATAGACTAACAATGATGCCTAAGAAAAGCGTGAGAGCAAAACCTCTTACCAACCCACTGCTATTCAAAAATGACCAGTCAAAGGGGTTATAGAGGATAAATGTAGTAATGATTGTTGCAATATTTGCATCTTTGATAGCGTCCCAAGCTTTACCAAAACCTAGCTCTAAACTACTGGCAAATCCATTACCTTTACGACTCTCTTCTTTCATACGCTCGAAGATCAAGATATTACTATCAACAGCCATACCTATACTTAGGATAAAGCCAGCAAGACCAGGTAGGGTTAGAGTGATCGGAATGAGCTTGTATAGAGCGAGCGTTAAGATGCCATAGAAAATGAGTCCTATGCTTGCCACAAATCCAAGTGAACCATAATTGAGGATCATAAACAGTGCAACCAATGCGAGCCCTACCCCACCTGCAGTCAAGCTGGCTCGGACACTGCCTTCTCCAAGAGATGGGGCCACGTTTTGTTGCTTGAGGATGGAGACGCTCACTGGGAGTGCGCCGGCGTTTAATGTGAGGACGATATTCTGCACCTCTTCGAGAGTAAAGGTTCCATTAATAACTGCGGTTCCACCGGATATCTTAGTCTGTACGATTGGGGCTGAGAGCGGCATGTCGTCCATAAATATACCAATGGGCTTGCCAACATTGGCTTCGGTTAAGGTCTCAAACTTTTTCCCGCCTTCTACGCTAAACTGCAAACTAACTTCGGGATCCCCTGTCTCAGGATTAAATGACACAGTTGCCCGTTTGAGATCGGATCCAGTCAGACTAGTTGAGACAAAGTCGGCATAGGTCGCGCTATCTGTTGCGTCTTTGGGTAGCTGCCTAAAATCTAGCTTGGCGGTACTACCGATGAGCGCTAGTGCCTCATCAGGATTGTCTATCCCTGGCATCGCTACCGAGAGGCGGTAGTTGCCACCACTCGTGATTGTTTTGACAGTCGCCTCGGCAACCCCATACATGTCGACGCGGCGGGCGATAACTTCCCTAACTGAGTTGAGGGCGTCTGTGCGATCTACCTCAGCTATATTTGCCATATCTGCTTCGAGCGTAACTTCGGTACCCCCCCGGAGGTCTAGTCCCAGCTTGAGCTCTAGGTCCCTAGTCCAGTTGCCAACCTTAAGGACTGGCGAGCTGATAGTTGCATTAAATGTCTTGCCAAACAGGGTTGCGCTAATGGGGTAGTTTTTGGGAGCTGCTAGAACGAGAGATACTGCAAAGATGACTGCGATGATAAAGAGGTTTCTTTTTAATTTCATATACAAGATATTAGGATAGCATGGCTTAGGCTTAATGTCATGAACCCCCGCCAAGTTTGAGCTGACGGGTAGACGGGAAGCTGACCACTAACTGCTGTGAAACTTCCTCGTAGCTAAGATTAACCTGGTCACCCTCTTCGAGCGATAGCGCTTTGATCACGCTTGTTGGGACGATGATCCCTTTGGAGTTACCGATACGCGTTATCTTGGTTGTAATCTTGTCGGACATATAATATCAGGCAACTAATTCTTCTTCATCACCAATAATCATGATCCGTGAGCTCTCGAGGATCCGGGCAATAAATGGATCGTTGTGAGTTTTGCGATAGCTTAGTTCATCCTCGGTCATAACGGTGTAGTTGATCTCTCTTGATAACTTGGCCTCTGACTCTCTGATTAGCTCGGCCAGCTGAGGGAGGATAACGTCACCGACGATTAATAGGTCGACTGTATCTTTGGCTCTAGGCATGTGCCTCATAAAGCGACCTGAGATCATCGCGTATTTGATATGACCTAGTTTTGGCGCTGACTTACTGATTGCTGCCCCGAGCCCGCTACATTTGCCTACCATACTTACTAGTTCTTTGTGAAAGAGATAATTTTTGTTAAAGATGTAGTAAATCCTGTTACCTCTTTTCTCTTCTTTGAGCATCCCGTGACTGGTCATGTGGATGAGCTCACGTCTAACGGCGTTAATCTCTTCGTCGACCCGACGAGTCAGCTCTCTGATGTAGAACATCTCGGCAGGGTTACTCAAAAACTCAGTGATTAGTTTTACTCTAACTTTTGAAACAACAAAATCTTGCATTGATGACATACCTGTTATCTCCTTGGACGTACAACTATATTACTCTTTTATCGTACAAAAATGGTGATCGTTATGCAATACGACAAAATGGATCGAATGTTACAAATAGGGCGGGAAGACCCCGCCCCTACGAGAATGTTAATACGTTACGGTGTTGTCGATTGGCAGGATCTCGACCCAGAGGGTGCCCCTGTTAAAGGAGACTGGTTTGCCCTTGCCATCTTTAAAGACGGTTCGGCTCTCGCGATCTTTTTTGCTCCAGGTAATCTCGGTTGCGGTTCCATCTTGGAAGAGGATACCTTCGCCACTGCCGATTACTTCGTAGAGCATGTGCTTGTGGTCATCGAGTGGTCCTAGCTCTTTGGTGAACTGAACGAGGACTGCCTTGGCACTAAACTGTTTGTCATCATTCCTATCTTTGTGTGCGGCATCTCCATTGGTGCGGACATACATGTTGGTTGACTTGTTGTAGTCCCAGGTCACATCAAAGTCGTGGTAGCTCTCCCAGAATCCGAAAGTGATTTTGGCAACGTCACCACGATCACCCTCTGCGGCATCATCTTTCCAGGTCCATTTGGTAAAGCCATCTTTCCAGTCTAGCTTGGCGTTCTTGGGCATTAGATCCTTTGGTGCCATATTGGTCCAGCCACGAGTGCCGGCAGCATATTTCCAGAGTTTGTCGGTACTACTGTACATAGTATGCTCAGTAGCGACTGTCCTACCCATCCGCTCGTAGTCGCGCCAGAAAGTGGGGAAGCCGATACTAAACTGATTGAGATCGTTGCCAGTCCTACCTACCCAGCCGTAAGAGCTTAGCTGCTCAAGAGCTTGGACACTCTTGTGTGATGTACAGGTCTTGCCACCATCGGCACTACTACAGTTGGCGCCTCCTACGTGAGCGTAGAGTGGATAGTTGTATTCTGAGGCTAGATTAACAAAGGCAGTGCGAGCTGAGCGTACTGGACCGACGATAGTGTCTGCTTTGGCTACTCCACACAAGTAAACTGCACCAAAGCGAGTGATGCCACCCTCGGCTACAGCTTCGTAGACTACGTCAGCACTGCCGAGACCTGACTGAGGTCTAGCATCCACTGAGTTCTCGATCATTACGTATAGTGGTCTCCTAGACTCCCAGATCTTTTGCTCTGCTGTTGTGTACATGGCACCGTTAATAGGACACTCAGCCGTACGAGGTGCTGAGGGATCAATGTTTAGGCCACCACCAGCGGTTGGAGTAGTAATGGGTGTGATAGGACCAGCAGAGTCTGGGGTATAGAGATAGAGGGTCATGCCATAACTAACACCAGTCGACATACCAAAAGCAACAAGCGCGATTAGTAATGATTTGAGTATTGGGTTGTTCATAAAATATTTTTCCTTAACGCTTGATAATCTTTTGCTCATCTGTCGAGAGAGGATGGTCTAATCCCACTCCCCCTTTGACTGATTTTACATAGAAACGAGTATTTTCTCTACTATGTAGTGATGTTATGACTATACCATCTTTGTTACCATCGAGTATGGCGAGGAGAAAACTCTGATCTCCGCCTGTATCTCCAAAAGGGTTGAAACGCTTGAGCGTTAAGGTCTGCAAGTGGGTTTTGATCTTAGACTCTAGGGATGCGAGCTCTTTTTTGGTGATAGCGTTGCCCCTCTCGTGTTCACTCAAGGTTTTTTGGATACCCTCGAGAGCTTTGATGAGGTTTTTTGGCTCGACACCGTGAGTCAGATTGGTATAGTGCCGAGTCATTCGGCGCAGTGAAAAAAAGATAACAAATGTAAACACCAGGTTAAAACCCAGAATTGCGAGTATAACCATTAATTCGGGAGACAGAGTCATAAAATGTATGATAGCATGAAGCTATGGCGTTAGTTAGTTATGACCCTCACACGAGCGACAATGTGGTTGACTCTAGTTCTAAATGGAGTGCCATTATCAAAGTGGCATCACTATTTGGATTTGCAGTTATTATCGGAGGTTTTTTGCTCATCCGCAAACTAGGTGGAGGTGGAGTTAATCAAGTAACTGTTTCGAATAATTTTGGCGTAATCGAGTTTAAGGTTCCTTACAAAAACACTCTTTACGAAAATTTTGGATTTGTTCAAGAACCCAAGATTACGATGCCCCTCAAAACTACGACTGGGTATGTGGATACCACTTTTCTACTCGACTCAGGCGCTGTGGTCTCGACTCTACCACTGCAAGCTGCGCACGATACAGGTGTAGACCTCGCTAGAGCTAAGCGCATTACACTACAAGGATTTTCGGGAGTGCCTGCATTTGCTTATATGGACCGGATTATTGTACAGATCGGGGGAGTAGATTTTGAGTTCCCCGCCACCTTTACCGAGTCTAATGCGACTACTTACATATTGGGTAGAAAAGGGCTGTTTGATGACTTTACTATCAACTTTGATCACGAAAACCGTGTTATTACTATTAAAGGAAAATCTAATTAAAGATACTAAGTGAGCTATAATGAGAGGAACTCTATGACAGATAATATCTACGACCGAATCAATCGAACCCTCTCCTGGAAGAGAGTCGTCACCTTTAATGTGGGATTATTTTTGGTACTAATTATTCCTTTGTCTGTTAACCTAGCACAACAAGATACCGAAAATAGATCTGGAGCTGCAGGTGAGATAGATATCCCCGCTGTTACCCCACCCCCATCTTACCCAGTTGAAGCCCCAAGACTAGACAGAGTGAGTATGTTCTTTGGCAAAAAGGGTGACACAGTAGTACTTATCGGCAATAACTTTGGTGATTACCAATGGGGTAGCTCAGTATATGTCGGTAACGTCCAAGCAGAGACTGAATCTATCGTCAGATGGAGCAATAGCATTATTGAAGTTAAGATCCCAGAGAGTGCGCGAAGTGGGAAAGTCTGGGTAGCGGTAAATGGAAAAGAGGCAGCATGGGATGGGAACTTGCTAATTTATGATGATGTTTCGAGCACCAAAGTAGGACTAGTAAGAGTCAGTGCTAATGAAGTGCAGTTTAGTGTAACTGGCTCATCCTCATACTCTAGTGGGATGGTAGAGCTTGGCTATGTATCTGAACCCCTAGTAGTTACTGCTCTTGGTAGTACTACAATAGACAGTCAGACACCTGGAGCTGATGCACTAGGCAAAAAGATGCAGATTCGGTTTAGTAATAATGGCAACTCTTCGCAACAGCCAATCTTTAGTATCTCTCACCCAGGAATTGGGGCAATTGATCTAGTGAGAGTAGAACTCTATAGCGAGAATGGTAGTCCCCTACCCATCTACGCCGATCCACTGTCGATGAAGGTGTTACCCTAAAGTAGGTAATAAAGTATCACAACTGCCACCAATCTGTAGTAGCCGAAAATCGCGAGTGAGTGAGAACTTAGATAGTTAATTAGCCATTTCATGACCCAAAGAGCAGATAAGAATGCACTCGCTGTACCGAGCAGTAAATATAGTACTTGATCAGGAGTAATCGTTTTGAGCAGTTCCATATTTTGATAGAGATCTAAGCCAGTAGCTGCCAGAATGGTCGGGAGCGAGAGCATAAAGGCGTACTCAGCTGCACTAGTGCGAGAGTAGCCTAAGATCAGCATTCCAAAGAGGATCGAGCCGGAGCGTGAGACACCGGGGATTACAGAGAACACCTGAAAAAGCCCTATCAAAACAGCATTACTGACACTAATTTCTGTGAGAGTTTTTTTGAGAACAATCTTATGCTTTGAAAGATACCACTCTAGTCCTAAAAATAGTAGTCCGACGAGACCAAAAACACTAAGTTGCAGTATGGTATTTTCAAAAAAGTAGCCTTTGATTATTTTGTAGAGGATCATCCCAATAACGGCTGTAGGGATGAATGAATAAAGTAGTTTGGCCTGGAGAGCACGACTCTTAATTAGCTTATCTTTATACAACCATAATATCGAGAGAATTGCTCCCGACTGAATAACTACTTCAAAGAGCTTGAGAAAATCGGACTGAGGCAAACCTAGTAAACGTGAAGCGGCAATTAAGTGGAATGTTGAGGAGACGGGAATAAACTCGGTTAAACCTTCTACTAGCCCCAAGATAATACTATAGAGCGCTGTCATAGAAACGATTAGTCTCTAAGTTCTTTTTGAACCTGCTTATACCACTCGCCTAGGATTTTGCTAACTAGATCCTTAGCACCGAGGCCGATTGCGAGTCCGAACCCGAGCGAGAGCATAGAGACAAAGCCAATAAACAAAATGTTGATAAAGCTCGCAGCGATATTTAGCTCAGAGAGCGCAGCGAGGATCGCGATAGTCACGACAGTGTAGCTGCTAACTTTGCCCATCAAGCGAGCAGTCTTGAGATCGATCGATGACAATGATCCTTTGACTAGTCCTTCGACGAGTCCTGCTAAGAGTACACCAAGCGCTAGGACAAGGACGGCTGAGACGACGCTTGGCACGTAGCTTAGGACTCCAGTTAAGACAACTGCTACTGAGCTTAGGCCTGCAATACTCGTGGCACTGATAAAGAAGGTGATCACGATGATCCATTTAAATGCGGCTGCAATTAGATCTTCTAGTTTATGTGTTATCTCAGCTTTTTTGAGAAAAAGCTGGAACTTGCTATCACTTACCAGTTGGTCAAACTTTACGAGACGAAGAGCTTTGGTTATAAGTTTGGAGACATAGTTACCAATCATGACCCCTAAGATAGCGATCAGGATCGCAAAAACTACTCGCGGGATGTATGCGACTAATGAACCCATTGTTTGATCCCAGGCAATATTGAGACTGCGTGTCCAGAGATTAAAGTCCATATAATACCTCCCTTGATTATTTGATTGATAACTCAGCAATAACTGTTTTGGAGACCAGATATATTGGCATAGCGAGTATTGCCCCGACAATCCCACCCAAGGTATAACCTGAGAGTAGAACTAGGATAGTGATGAGTGGAGCTGTGCCTGTAGCTGACTGCATGACTCTAGGTACAATAAGATTATTCTCGAGCTGCTGGATCAGGATATTTAGAGCGAGCGCTCCCATACCAACGACTGGAGAGATGGAGAATCCTATAATAATTGGTGGGATTGCCGAGATTATTGGACCTAGGTTGGGGATCGCTTCGAGGAGTGCGGCAAGTGTTGCGAGCGGGAGTGCATAAGGGATCCCAAGTGCGAGTAATCCGATATATGTCATAACTCCGATCACTACCATGAGGGTAAGCTGTCCTCTGACCCAGCCTCCTACCTGACCTTCGATAGCGTGAACGAGGCGTTCTGCTCGCTGTTCGGCATCTTTGTTGTCAAATAGGCGCAAGAGATATTTATGGAGATGAGGACGCTCGATAATTAGATAGTAGGTCATAAAGAAGACCACTAGGACGTTTAGTAAATTGCCCAGAGTCCCGGTAGCGATCCTCAAGATATTGCTGGGTAGCGAGCTAAAATATCCACCGGTTAAGCTCGTGTTAAAGTCGGCATTGAAAACTTTCTCTAGATTGTTGAGGTAAGTGGGTAATGACTGGGTGAGACCACTAGTCTGCGAAACGACCGCTGGGATCAGTGATGCGACTAGAGTCGAGAAGAGTGTGACGATTGCAACGTATACTAAAAGCACAGTGATGATGACAGGGATGCGCAGCTTGTGAGTGTATCGGACGAGAGCGTTGATAGCAGTCATTAAAATAAATGAAACAAAAACGAGCACCAAAATGCTTCGGAGCTGGTATGTCGCGTAGATCGCTAGTAGTGTACCGATAATATAAAAAACACTTTTGGGGGTTATCTCAACGTGATAAGTATTGCTCATAAATCTCCTCTATAGTCATTCTACCACGATCATACCAGACCACGTTTTGTTTGCGAAAAAAGGTTAACTGTCTCTTGGTGTAGCTGACTTCGGCACTCACCCAGTCATCTACCAGCTGTTGTTCGGTTAGTGCACCTTTTAGAAATCTAGAAATTTGGTCATAACCTAGAGCACTTAGACTAGGAGCATTTGGATCGACCTGATTTAGTAGATTTTGAGTTTCTGTAACCGCACCACTTTTGAGACGAGAGATCACTCGCTCTCTAATTTTTTGCTCCTGAAGATTTTGGTCTTTGTAATAGAGTGCGATCATCGGCTTGAGATTTGAAGTTTTTTTTTGACTAACTGAGATATTTGATTGGGCTACCTCGATGGCGCGGATTAACCGTCTTGGGTTATTTTGATCGGAGTGGTTAAAGCGATCAAATCTGGCAGGGTCCTGACTCTTTAGCAAATCTTGTAACCCACTCACTCCCAGTGACTCCAGCTGACTCCTAAGCCCTGGGTTGATAGGCACTGACATAGTTTCGATACCATGAGTTAGAGCTCTTATATAAAATCCAGTTCCCCCGACTACTATCACCTGAAGACCATCTTCCTTTGCTTGGTTGATTACTGGGACAACATTCTCGTACCACACACTAACTGAGCAGGAACTCCCAGGGTCCACCAAGTCTATACCATGTATATTTACATTTTTGGGATGATCTTTGCCGGTCACGATATCCATCCCACGATAGACTTGCCTACTGTCTGCGGAAATAATCACACTCTTTTGACGACTTGCTATATGGGTAGCGAGTGCTGTTTTGCCACTTCCTGTAGTTCCGACAATATATATAGTGTCCATGTTACTCAACCGAGATCAAGCCACGCTTGAGGATGTGGCGATAACTCCGAGCGAGCATCCAGAGAGCTAAACCTAGATAAATAAGACAAAGGATGCTTGGCATTATCAGGTTTGTTAGTGGGACAGAGACACCGGCGATCTCGCTGCGCATTGCCTCAAAAACATAGCTCGCAGGGACATAACGAGACACAGTTTGCGCCCAGCTAGGGAGAGTATCAATAGAATAATAAACGCCAATAAAAGGTGAGACTAAGTGGATCGCAGTCCAAGCGAGTGTCTGGATCTTGGTACCGTAGCGCATAATAATACCGGCAACTAGCAAACCAAATACCCAGCCAAAGATGATTAGTAGTCCTGCCCATGGGAGCAATTTAATACCTAAAGTGTAAATATTGGTTTGATAAAGGAGGATTGCAACCAGGCTCGCAAAGCCAAAAGAGACTGCAGCCTTGAATACGCCTATTAACAGAAGGGTCGCTACCCATTCCATAAACTTGACTGGAGTCGCAAAAAGATTGACCAAATTACGGTTCCAGAGATCTTCGAGCAGACTAACCGTGATCTCATATTGTCCACGCCAAGGGAATATCCAGAGCATGATGCCGCCTAAGAGAGCTAGGATCACAGTATTATTTAGTGCCCCTGTTTTGACTAAATACTGGCTAGTCAAACCCCACATTAGTAGGTCGACAACTGGCCAAAAGAACATATCGGTCAGGCGATCGTAAGAGCGCAAGAGGTTATAGTAATATCTTAAGAATAATCCCCAAAGTCTGTGCATTTTCATATTATTTTTCCTTGGCCACTTTCATAAAATAATCTTCGAGATTGGGTTTGTCGATGCTTATCTCACTGTACTGAATATTTTGTTTAGTTAGCTCGTAAAGAAATAGCGGGAGGATTTTTTCTTTTAGTTCGATCCGCACTACACCCTCTGTTATATTTTTGGTTAATTTGCGACGCCTTAGTAGTTCGTCGAGCTTTGACTCGTTCTTGGTTATGCGTAAATTGAGGAAACAGTCCTCGATTTTTTTGGCGAGGTTAGCGGGTGTATCGATGTCAAAAATCAAACCATCTTTGAGGATGAGGACCCTGTCACATAGCTCTTCGACTTCGGCCATGTTGTGGCTAGTTAGAATAATACTTTTATTAAAAGTCTCTCTTTGCTTGGCAAAGAACTCTCTCATATAGCTAGCTACTTCTGGGTCGAGGCTCGCGGTTGGTTCGTCTAAGAGTAGTAACCGAGGATAGTTGACCATAGACCGAGCCAGGTTGACCCGGGTCTTTTGACCTGCGGAGAGTGCGGCGACCGGCATGTTCCATAGTTTTTCGAGACGGAAGAGCTCCATGATCTGTTTGAGTCTACGCCTTCGATCTGGGATCTGATAGAGCCATGCAGACCATGTTAGATTTTCTTTGACACTGAGCCTCCAGGGCATGTCCACATAGGTAGAGGAAAAGTTGACTGACTCGAGAATTTCTGACTTGTGGGTCACTATATCTTTGCCAAAGATACTAATACTACCACTGGTTGGAGTGAGGATACCCAGGAGCATCTGAAGTGTCGTGGTTTTGCCGGCGCCGTTGGGACCGAGGATGCCGAGGATCTCCCCTTCGGCCATATCAAAACTAATCCCCTTGATAATTGGCGAGTTCTTAAATGTCTTGGTTAGATTATTTACCTCAAGTATTGGCATTAGAATAGTATACCACTGGAGGTGTAGAATATCCTTTTGTATGAAAAAGAATCTAGAACGCAATATCACACTTTTCTATATCTTGAGAGCTCTCACACTACCCTATTTTTGGCTACCTATTTTGTATTACTACCTAACTGCGATTAAAGGATTTAGTGTCACTGAGACGACAATACTATTGGGACTGCAAGAGTTTTTATTAATTTTTCTTGAAATCCCAACCGGCGTAGTCGCTGATAAGATCTCGCGCAAGTTCTCGGTAGGTCTCGGGATAGCGATCACTTCGCTACCTCTAGCTCTACTGCCATGGACAGACTCTTACATCGCAGCCTTAATAATTTTTTCGACCAGAGCAATTGGCAAAGCACTAGTTTCTGGCGCTGACAGTTCACTCTTGTATGATACCTTGGTTGACCTCAATAGAACTAATGAATATAAGAAAATCAAAACAATGAGTGCAGCGGTAGTGATGGCTGGAGCGACAGTGTGTATGTTGATTGGTGGATGGATGGGTCAAAGTGGACTTATACACTAGCGCTAGTACTCCCACTCCCACTACAGTTACTGGCTGCAATTGCAGTGTCATTTATGGTAGAACCAGAATCTTCCAAAACAGCACAACAAATCCAGGAAAGTAACTATTTTAGACATATTAAGGTTGCGGTTAAAGTGATAATGAAATCAAGATACTTGATCGTATTAGCCTTAGCTTTTGCGGCGG
>DALYFH010000002.1:34238-40660 GCA_031972135.1 Candidatus Woesebacteria bacterium | reverse complement strand
TGAGGGAACGGCAGTGAATATGAAGTGGTATTACCCAGCCATATTTGAAAGCCTAGGATTTAGCCTCGGTATAGCCGGCACTGTGATGGCGATATTGTATGGTGCAAAGACAGTGATCAATACCATGGGAGCCAAACTAATGTTTACTGATGCATATCAGAATACCCTCTATTGGACAGGGTTGATTGCACTTTCGTGGACTCTAGCGTCTATGCTGCTCCAGCCAACTGGTGTCATTATCGCGATAGTTGTAATCTTGCTAGGACTAGAGATAGCTTCGAGCTCGAGCGAAGAATTGATTCATGATGAACTAGATAGCAGTGTCAGGGCTACAGCGATGTCGTTTGTAAACTTGTTATCGAGCGTAGCTGCAACTACTCTACTATGGATCTGGGGAGTCACTGTCCAGTATGGGTCAATGAATACTACTTTGATTACACAGGGATTATTATTTTTTACGATTGGAATAGTTCTATGGTTAGCTAGAAGCGGAACTGTAAGTCAGAAGTGATTTTTTCCAATAGATTAATGAGAGTTTGAACTGGACAAGTGCGATCAGCGCAAATCCAATGAGTAATGCTGGGTTGTAGAGATTAAAGATAATGTTGGCCGGAACTGTGGCCATTAACCCAAAGGGGAAGAGATAGGTCAGCACCCCTGCCCCCCACTTGCCGTACATCGAGACTGGCATGGCAGCGAGTCGTTCTAGATCCCGATATAGCATGATAGTGTTATCTACTTCTAGATATCTGATACCAATCCCAAGCATAAAGATATGCCAAGAAATGGCCATGACAAAAGCAATAATTAGAGCGACAACGAGTGCAGTAACGAGCGGGAGAGTGAGCGCGTAGCCAGCCCCGAGCCATGCCCAGACTACGATCCCACCATACGGAATGATAAGTAGGAGATCCATCGGATCGGTAAAACTGAAGAGACTGTAGAAGAGCTCTGAGAGAGGGTTGAGGAGATAAAAATCAAAAGTACCATCGACTACCTTTTGGCGGAACATATAGATACCACGCATAAATAGCTGAGTGAGTGTGGAGAAGAAATTAAAGAGCGACAGGATTAGAATCGCTTGTTCGAGGTTATAGCCACTAATTAGTTTGGCACGACCAACGACCAAATAGACAAGGAGAAACGCTGTACTGAGTCGAAATAGCTTGCCTGCAATAAAAAGTAGAGCTGCCCCACGAGCATTGCTAATTTGACTTTGAAACTGCTGGGTAGTTAGCTTGAGCCAGACCTTGAAGTAGGGTTTTAGTTTTTTTAGCATAGCCTATCTCCCCTCTGCCTCATAGCGCAGTAAACCACGATTCCAGATATAGCGAGAAATGAAGTAGAGTAAAATCACCCAGACGAATTGCCCGATAAGATAGATCATGGTCTCACTACTACCAAGATAGATCCGGAGAGGCACAAACAGTAGGTAAGGGAAAGGTGTCCACAAGAGAACGCTCTGCCAAAGACCGGAGAGCATGTCGAGTGGGAACATGGCGCCTGTTGCAAACTCAAGAATAACCATGAGTAGAAAGCGTGGAGCCCAGACATCTCGAGTCCAGAATCCAAGAGAGCCAAAGATAATGTTGATGAAGAAGTAGATCAAAATCGCAAAGATAATTGAAGCGACTGTGATCATGAGCGTATAAGGATCGCCTTGCAAAAATACTGGTGGGCGTAAGACCAAGAGAATGAGTGGAATCTCAATAAACATGAAACTCAAGTTAAATAACTTATCCGCCGCGTCGCGTGAGAGCAAAAATGCAAACATATTAAGAGGGCGCATGAGAGGAATCGTTAACATGCCACTATTGATCATCCACCCAAGGTCGACTGTCCGACTGCCCATGACGAGGGATCTGAGGATGGTTGTACCAAATAAGTAGGTCATGATACTGCCAAAGTCATAACCATAAATATCCCCGCCGCCACCCAAAACAGCACGCCATAGAAAGTAAGGGAGCAAGAAAACAAAGATTTGTCTAACACGCCACATAAACATGTTGAGGCGATAGACAAAATATTCCTGAAGAGTTATGGAAAAAATCGAGAGATATTTTTTCATTTTTTGGCGAAGACCTGTCGAATAATATCTTCGATCGCGACTTCTTTGATATTGATATCAACGACTGGTAAGTCTTTGAGAATTTTTGAGGTCCTCTCGGCTATTTTTCCTCTTGGGACTTTGTAGGTCTTGGTGGTACCATCCTCGAGTATTACTTCAACAATTTTGTGGCTACTAAACTTGGCTATTACCCCTGATAAAGCGCCATCGTAAAGAATGGTGCCCTCGCTAATAACAATCACTCGTTTACACAGCTCAACCACATCGGCCATGTAGTGACTGGTCAACATAATGGCACCATCATGCGTTTGGTTATATGACTTGATAAACTGGCGAACCTGTGACTGCATGGTGACGTCTAAGCCAATGGTTGGCTCGTCAAGAAATAGTACTTTGGGATCATGAAGGA
Source organism: Candidatus Woesebacteria bacterium (assembly GCA_031972135.1). Lineage (GTDB taxonomy): Bacteria > Patescibacteriota > Microgenomatia > UBA1400 > UBA12108 > GWF. The sequence goes on along the minus strand of DALYFH010000002.1, from coordinate 38,183 downwards.
GGGCGGCCACTAACTCGGCTTTCATGCGCTGACCGAGTGAAAGTTTGCGAACCTGAACATCTAATACGTCTTTTAGATCAAGCATCTCAACAAGATTATTTAGGTTTTTCTTATACAGATTCTCGGGAATGTTGTAAATATCGCGGTTAAGAGAAAAACTTTCGCTAGCGGGCAAGTCCCACCAGAGCTGGTTTTTTTGACCCATGACCAAACTAATAGATCTCAGAAAAGAGTCCTTGCGATCCCAGGGATCTTGACCGAGAACCCTAACTTTTCCACTAGTTGGATAGAGGAGGCCAGATAAGGTTTTTAGAGTTGTGGTTTTGCCAGCACCGTTGGGACCGATAAAACCAACTAGTTCTCCTGGCTCGATTGAAAAACTAATACCCCCAACTGCTACCTTGCTTTCGTAGATAGGAGAGACAAGATCTTTGAGTGATCCAGCTAGTCCTTCACGTTTTTTTTGAGTTTGATATGACTTAGTTAGATGATCAACTGTAATCACGGACATAGTTTTATGTTACCAGATTACCTTTTTTAGTGGCTTGGCAACTTTGAAGTTGACGACGTGGTGAGATTTAACTGTCACTCTCTTATCGCTATTACCAAATGGAACTACATCCTTGGGTCCAACCTTACCAACTGAGAGTGTGCCAACACCAGAGAGGACGACTTTGTCGCCTTTTTTGAGTGTCTTAACTACTTCGCTTAAGAAACTGTCGATTGCATCCTTGGCAGTTTTTTTGGTCATGTGGGCATTTTTGGCGACGATGTCGTAGAAGTCTGATTTCTTCATTTTTTCCTTTTTTATATAACGAATAATTCGGGAGGACACGGAGGTCCGCCCCTACAGTTAATGTATTATTTTGCAACCTGTTGGGCACGGAGCTCGCGGATCACTGTCACCGTAACTGTTCCTGGATAGGTCAGTTTGGCTTTGATCTCGTCTCTAATGTCACTAGCTAAGCGTACTGCCTCGTCGTCGGTTGCTTTGCCTGGGTCTACCATGACTCTGACTTCGCGACCGGCGCTGATGGCATAGGCTTCATAGACTCCAGGTTTGCTCATAGCTATATCTTCGATACTCCTAAGTCTCGTTGTGTACTCCTCGATATTATCGTAGCGAGCACCAGGTCTAGCACCAGAGATCGCATCGGCAATGTAGACGATAATTGATTCTTTGCTTGTAAACTCGGTGTCTTCGTGGTGCTGAGCGACAGCATCAACAACAGGTTTTGGCATGTTGTATTTCTGCAACAGCTTGACGCCTAGGTCGACGTGACTACCCTCTTCGTCGGTTACGATCTTACCGATATCATGGAAGAGACAGCCGAGACGGACGATGTCGACGTTAGCTTTGAGTTCTGAGGCTAAGTTCATACCCATCTTAGTCTCTTCGAGGGTGTGACTAAGCATGTTCTGACCGTAACTGGTACGGTACTTAAAGCGACCCAAGATACCCATTAGCTCGTGAGGGACATTAAAGGCACCGACTGCATGGCAGAGTCTTTTACCCTCTTCGAACATGATCTTCTCGATGTCTCTTTTGGCTTTGCTTACATACTCTTCGATACGAGTAGGCTGGATGCGACCGTCTTTGATAAGACGCTCTAGGGCAACACGAGCGATCTCACGGCGAACTGAGTCGTAACTCGAGAGACGTATGACTCCAGGTGTCTCATCCATATCGATGTCGATACCTGTGACTTTTTCGAATGTCCGAATATTACGACCATCTTTGCCGATGATACGACCTTTTACATCGTCGTCAGGGATCTTGACTGTGCTAATAGTGTATTCGGCAACGTAATCGGTAGCACCGTGATAGATAGTGTCGACTAAGATCTCCTGAGCTTTTTGCTCCGCTTCTTCTCTAACCTTTGCCTCTGCTTCTCTGATCCGCTCGGCGATCTCGCGAGTTAGTTTTTTGTCGACTGCTTCAAGGAGAATTTCTTTGGCTTTGTCACGAGTTAGACTACTAATCTTTTCTAGTTTTTCGACCTGTTTTTTCTTGAGCTCTTCGATCTGGATTTTGAGATCTTCGACAGCCTTATTTTTGGCGGCGAGATCGCTCTCAGTGCGAGCTAGACTGTCGCTTTTTTGGCGAAGATTTGCCTCATCTGACTTTAACTTGTCTTCGATGCCTTTGAGAGAGCGCTTGAGTTCGTCCATCTCGGCTTTGGCACTAGCTCTGATCTTCTCGGCTTCTTCGCGCGCAAAATTGATAATCTCTTTTGCGGTAGTCTCAGCTTGAAGAGTAACAGCTTTGTTCTCTACTGCTGCGACTACTTTTTCTGTTTTCTTTTCTTCTTTTTTGACCTCAACCTTAGGTGTTGCCACCTTGGTTGCTGTTTTGTTCTTTTTGAACGTATTTAATAATGATTTTAAGAGTAAGCTCATATACAAAAATCCTCTAAACTACCTATAATTACCTTAGAAAAATACGCGAGCCGAAAATGTAACCCTAACTGGGTTATTATTTGATTAGGCTGAAGTGACGCTACTGTTGCACATAAATAATTTGCGTGTTTTCTAATGGTAGACAACATTCTACCCTTTTATCCCCATCTCGTCCAGTTTGGCCTGGACTACCGAGTACTTAAACCCACGACGAAGGAGAAATCCTAGTAATTTATCACGAGAAAGTGCCGATTTTTTGGCGATTAATGCTTCTAGAGGACCTGTTTCGTCGATGCCAACTAGAGCCTGGTTGATCACGCTCACATCGACCCCCTTGGCACGGAGCTCGGCGGATAAGTGCTGTTTGGAGCGTGGCCTATTACCCATACGACTCTCGACAAACCACTTGGCAAAAGCGAGGTCACTTAGATACCCTTTATCTATTAATTTGGCAATGATCCAATCAACACTCGCAACCTCAGTTACATCGTATTTTTTCAGCCTCGAACGTACCTCAAACTCGGTACGTGGCCTGAATGAAAGAAAGTTGAGGATTTTGGCATAAGCCCAGCTTAGATCGTCAGTCTTTTTAAGTGCTTGAACTTGATCAGCATTTAGCTCTAACCCTTTTTTGAGACCATTTTTGACCACTTCGTCTAGCGAAAGTGCAAAGGCAAAGACATCGTCCAAGTAGAGGTTAACTCTGTTAGGATTTTTTTTGCCTGCTACCAGTTTAGTTATCTGCGGCATTAGTAGTTTTGATTTTGTCCCAGATTTCTTTTTCAATCTTTTTCATGAGATCTGACTTTTCTTCGAGAGCGGCTTTGGTGGCCTCTCTACCTTGTGCTAGCATCTCACCTTTGTATTTGAAAAAGCTACCTGACTTTTCGATTATGCCTTGTTCGACGGCGACATCTAGGACTCCGCCTGAGCGGCTAATACCTGTTGCAGTCATATCAAACTCGGCCACTTTGAAAGGTGGGGAGACTTTGTTTTTGACGATCTTAGCCCTATGACGACTCCCGATAATAACCTCACCTTCGGTGATGTTGCCGATCTTGCGCATGTCTATTCTTACTGAGGCATAAAACTTGAGTGCCTGGCCACCTGCGGTTGTTTCGGGGTTGCCAAACATGACACCGATCTTCATCCTGAGCTGATTGGTAAAGATCATAACGGCATTACTCTTGCTGATTGCACCAGTTAGCTTACGCAGCGCCTGACTCATAAGACGTGCCTGCATTCCCATGACAGCGTCCCCCATCTCACCTTCGATCTCTGCCTTGGGGACTAGGGCGGCGACTGAGTCAACCACGATGACGTCTACTGCACCGGACCTGATTAGGGTCTCGGCAATCTCTAGAGCTTGCTCACCTGTGTCTGGCTGGGAGATTAGGAGTTCGTCCAGGTTAACACCCAGGGATTTGGCGCGTGCTGGGTCTAGTGCGTGCTCGGCATCGATAAAGGCGGCAGTGCCACCCTTCTTTTGTGCTTCTGCAATAACATGGAGACAGACTGTGGTTTTGCCTGAAGCTTCTGGGCCAT
>DALYFH010000002.1:2956-34228 GCA_031972135.1 Candidatus Woesebacteria bacterium | reverse complement strand
GGTGATACGTCCACGAGGAAATCCACCGATACCTAGAGCCAAATCTAGCGCCATGGCTGAGGTAGGGATACTCTCGATATCCATGTGGTGTGAGGTGCCTAGCTTCATGATGGAGCCAGCTCCAAACTGCTTGTCGATCTGCTCCATAGCTACTTTAATAGCCTGAAGTTTCTCTGACTGCAAACTTGTTTTTGGGTTATCACTTACACTCGTGGCTTTGGCCATAATTACTCCTTTGGGCAGAAATATATTATTTGTTAATAACTAATCTATCGCTCGGGCGGACACGGGGGTCCGCAATCGCATGGATCACACGGGCGGACACGGGGGTCCGCCCCTACAGATCATAATGACCCAAAACACACCCGAATGTCAACCATGTCGAAATATATCACGGGAGGACACGGGGGTCCGCAATCGCAATGAATCGCACGGGCTGACACGGGGGTCAGCCCCTACGGAAATTATTTATTTAATTTATCTTTGGACCAATTGGCTGGATTGTTGCGGATATATAATCTGATTCTCTCCAAATCTTTGTCATCACGCACTATGTGTTCGTAATAATTTCGTTGCCATATTTTTTCTTTATATGGCTTCCATCCGTAATCATTTATACCATTTGCGTAATCATGTACGACAAATGATTTTAGACGTTTAATTATTGTGCCGAGTGTAGGGGCGGACCCCTGTGTCCGCCCGATTATAATGATTACATGAACGTGATTAGGCATGACGACGTACTCATCTACAGATAGCCCTTCATAATGGCTTTGCATCGATAGTAAATATTTATCAATTATTCGACCCAATGGGGAGAGAAACGCCTTATCCTTAACAATTCGACCAAATAGTTTGGTTTGTTCATATGCACAGAATGTAACAAAATACATTCCCTCGGATGTATAGTCATGACTAGATAACCTGAGCGTATGACGAGAGCTCTGGTCTGTATCCATAACTGGATTGTGACACAAATTGAAAATTAACGCTTTGGAGATTGCTTGGCGCGACGAGCCTTGCCGCCGGTACCAACTTTGCGACGCTCTTTGGCACGTGGATCACGAGTCAAGAGTCCCGCAGTCTTGAGAACAGCGCGGTATTTTTCGGTATCTAGTTTGGTTAGGGCGCGAGCAATACCATGGATGAGAGCACCGAGCTGAGCTTGGGTACCACCACCAACAACTTTAATTGATGCTGACATTTTGGTTAAGGTCTCGGTAACAATAAATGGAAGTCGATATTGATTCTTTTCGGCATTGCCACCAAAGTAGACTTCGGCTGCTTTGTCGTTAACTACGAGCTGAACTCCATCGTGACCTGGAACTGAAGCCTTGGGGTAGAGACGTACGCGAGCTATCGCAGTTTTCCTGCGTCCAACGGCGTAGGTGTAATCTGTTTTTTTCATTTAGACTCCTTGTTAAACTGTGATTCATGAGGATGAGTGTCCCCTTTGTATGCTTTGAGACGTCGCAACCTCGGATCGTGTAGCTTGTTGTGAGGGATCATTCCTGACACAGCATGCTCAATGACTTTGCGACTATCTTTCTTTAACTGCTCTCCGACTGAAGTTTGTTTGAAGCCACCTGGGAATCCAGAGTGACGATAATAGAACTTGTCAGTTAGCTTGGCACCTGTGACTTTGATTTTGTCAGTATTGATGACGACTACAAAATCACCGCTATCGATGTTTGTGGAGAAAGTTGGTTTGTGCTTACCTAGTAATAGAGTAGAAATCTGAGTACTAAGTCTACCTAGAGTTAGACCATTTGCATCAAATAGATGCCACTGTCTTACTACATCGGCAGATTTACTTGGTAGTGTTTTCATTTGTCCCCTCTCTTACCTGCACGACTTGGAGCAAGTTTAACAGTGTTTGCTTTCCCGACTTCGCTTTTTAAGCTACGCTGGGACACGGTGGCTTTTTTGACAGGTTCTTTCTTTGGCTTAGCTACGACTGCTTCTTTGACTTCTTTTTCGACTTCTTTTTTGGGAGCGGTCACCGCTTTTTGTTTGGTAAGACTCCAGATAACCATAGTTGCGTTATCGCCGCGGCGAGTGCCATATCTAACTATTCTGGTGTATCCACCCAACACATCTTTGTAACGAGGTGCGATCTCATGTACTAGCTTGGAAACTAGCGTATTGTCACCTAAGAACGCATGAATCTCTCTGATCTTAGCTACTGTACCAATCCGTGCTTTGGTTATCAGCTTCTCAAAAATAGGTCGAGTTGCTGCCGCCTTGGTGGTAGTAGTAGTAATTTTCTCTTTTTGAATCATGCTGCGGATTAAGCCTTTGAACAAAGCCTTTCGAGCCTGTGAATCGCGTGAGAGGTGATAATTAGATGTGTGTTTTTTCATAATTATTTAGTACGAGTTAGACCTTTTGTACTTAAGGCTTCATCAATTAATCCAAATGATTTTTCACCTAGATTTTTGACGTTCTTTAAATCTTTGTCAGTAGCTTTGGCTAACTCAGCGGCGGTTGAGAGACCGGCATTCTTGAGTGCATTGGCTACACGAGTAGGAAGACCTAGGTCGTCAGTCGAGACTGAAGCGAGGATAGAGGCGGTGCCACTAACATCACCGTCGGTGACTGGTGAGGGTGAAACAATCTGGGTAAAGGCTGCAACTAGAACAGTTGCCGCATCGATGACTGCTTGGCGAGGTGAGATTGAACCGTCAGTTATAACTTCGATAACTAGACGATCAAAGTCAGTACGGCGACCAACGCGAGTTGATTCGACGTGGTAGCTAACTCTCTCAACTGGAGAGTAGATAGCATCTAGTACGAGTACGCCTAGGGTCTCAGTGGGTCTCTCGTCTGCGGGAGAGTAACCGTATCCTGATTGGATAGTCATCTCGAGATCTAGCTTGGCACCTGCAGCAATGTTTGCGATAACGACATCTGGACTCACGATGCTAACGTTAGCAGGAGTAGATATGTCGCTAGCTTTGACGATCTTGGGACCTTTGACTGAGAGAGTGGCAGTTAGGATCTCATCGCCATCGTAAGCTACTTTGACAGATTTGAGGTTAAGCATGAGATCAATCATGTCTTCGCTCATCCCAGCGAGGGTTGAGAATTTGTGACTGACTCCAGCAACTTTGACTGAAGTAATGGCTGCACCCTTGAAGCTAGAGAGGAGGACGCGGCGGAGCGAGTTACCTAGAGTGTGGCCAAAACCATTCTCTAGTGGTTCGACTGCAAAGATGCCTTTTTTGGCCGATTCTTCGACTGCGTTAAACTGAAAATTCATTGCTTTCATAACGAGGTACCCCCTTTTTAGCGACTATAAAATTCGACGATTAATTGTTCGTTGATTACTTCAGGTAAGTCAGCCCGTACTGGCATACGAGTGACTTTGCCGACACTGGCTTTTTTCTCTAGCCAAGATGGCAGCTGGACATCTTTTTCTTCTTGCATTGCTTTGACTGAAGGAATGGCAAGACCTGTTGCGCTAAGCGTTATCACATCCTCTGGACTCACGCGATATGAAGGGATGGTTAGCTTGCGGCCGTTAACTATGGCGTTGCCATGAGAGACGATCTGACGTGCTGCTCTTCGGGTGGGAGCTAATTTGAGGCGATAAATTACGTTGTCGAGACGACGCTCAAGGAGTGATAGCATAGCTTCGCCTGTAGCCTCTGAACTCTTGGTAGCGACCTCGTAGTACTTGGAGAATTGTCTCTCTAGTACGCCGTAGATAGCTTTGACTTTTTGTTTTTCGGCGAGTTGGATACCGTAGTCTGACATTTTGCCACGACCTTTTTTGCCGTGCTGGCCGGGAGGAGACTGTAAGCGGCGCTCTAGTGATTTGGTGTTAGTTTTGAGACCCAAATCAACGCCTAGGCGACGAGCTATCTTATTTCTTGGTCCAGTATTGCGTGCCATTTGTTTTTAGTTATAAGTACCTAGTACTTAGTACCTTGTTTATATAAGTAATTTATAATTTAGCCGTGACGTGGTTTTTTTGCACGTGTTCCGTTGTGAGGAACTGGAGTTACGTCGTGAAGTTCGGTGACCTTGATGCCTGCGCTACGAAAAACGCGGAGGGCGGCGTCGCGACCTGGACCTGGGCCCTTGATATAAACTGCGGCAGAGCGAAGACCTTTGGTCTTGGCGACATCGAGTGCAGCCTGGACTGCCTGAGTAGCAGCGAATGGAGTAGATTTGCGGGCGCCCTTAAAACCAACTTTACCAGTAGAACTCCAAGTAACAGTATTACCTGATCCATCTGTGATTGTGATCAATGTATTGTTAAATGTTGCCACAACATAGATGCGGCCGTCTGTGATGGTAGTTTTGTTTGAAGCTGTTGCCATAAGTTAATTCCTATTTTTTGGTTGCCTCTAATTTGGCGGCGTCTTCTTTTTTCATGGCGCCGATCGTCTTTCTCTTGCCTCTGAGTGTGCGCCCATTGGTGCGAGTTCGTTGGCCACGGACAGGTAAGCCTGCATTGTGACGTGAACCACGGTAGCTACTGATGCGCTTGAGGCGCTGGACGTTTTCGCGAATTTCTTTTCTTAAGTCACCTTCTACTTTGACTGATTCGATGAGTTTTTGGAGTTTGGCAACCTCTTGGGCGGTTAGTTCTTTGGCGCGAGTGTCTGGATTGATTTTGGCGCTACTGAGTAAACCCTTAGCAATCTTGGGACCAATGCCATAGATGTAGGTGAGAGCTACTTCAATGCGTTTGTTTTCGGGAAGATCAATACCAACTAGACGAAGCATAAAACAATTATCCTTGTTTTTGTTTGTGACGAGGATTGTCACAGGTAATAAATAAAACACCTTTGCGGCGAACAAACTTGCATTTTAGACAGCGTTTTTTTAGTGAGCTTTGAACTTTCATAAGTTTATTTAACCTCTGGATTTGAGACTGGCATCTGTTGCCCTTCTCTGACCCGATAAGTAATACGACCTTTTGAGTTGTCGTAAGGTGTCATTTCGACTTTTACTTTATCTCCAGGCATTATGCTAATGCGGAACATCCGCATCTTGCCTGATAGATGAGCCAAAATCTCGACTCCGCTCTCCAAAGTGACTCTAAACATCGTGTTTGGGAGTGCCAGTGTGACAGTACCCAGATGTTCAGTGACGTTAGCTTTGGCCATAGAGCGAATTGTACCAGATTAGGTAATCTGAAACAATGTTGGTGTGGTTAGAATAGTACAACCGTCATTGGTTACAACTACGGTCTCTTCATGCACGGCCGCAATTTTACCATCTTTTGTACTAATCGTCCAGTTATCATCTTCCATTATAAGGGATGGACTGCCCTCGACGTAAATAATCTCGATAGCAAGAGTTTGACCAACTTCTATCAAAGGAGTTTTTTCTCTTTTGCCAACTACAACATTACTGATGAGCGGGTCTTCGTGGAGCTCGCGCCCCACACCATGTCCAGTTAACTCTTTTGTACAGCTGTAGCCGTATTTTTTGATTGTTGTATCCATTGCTTCGGAGATATCCCCGATGTAGTTACCAGGCTTGACAGCCTCAATTGCTTTTTTTAATCCCTCCATGCCAGCATTCAGGAACTTTTGCTGAGCAGCACTGGCAGTACCTACTACTTTGGTAAAAGCGGCATCGGTGTGATACCCCTTGTAATAAACTCCGACATCAACGGTTACCATGTCACCATCTTTTAACGGAACTGTAGATGTAGGAATACCATGGACTACCCCGTCGTTAATATTGATACAGGTAGACCAAGAATATCCAGGTACTTTGGTAAAGCTAAGTTCTCCACCCTCCGCTTTGATCAACCTTCGTGACTCAGTCTCAATCTCACTCGGACTGACGCCGACCTGAGTAAATTCGTAGAGGGAGGCTCGTACGCGACCGAGCATGGCTCCACCTATCGTCATTGCGGCTATTTTGTTCATTATTGAATATGAGCGAGGATCTCAGCGTGAACTGTCTCGACATCTTGCTCGCCGTTAATCTCCACGAGAACGCCTTGATTCTTGTAGTGCTCCAAAACCGAAGCTTCTTCGGATTTGTAGCGACGCAATCTCTCTCTGATTAGCTCTTCGGTATCGTTGGTTGTGCCATCAGGATTTTTGCGGCCTCGCTTAAGTAGCCTCTCCATACTAACTTCTTCGCTGACTCTTAAGTAAAAAACTACATCAATTTTTTTGCCATACTTCTCGACTTTGTCAGCCAAAAACTCGGCCTGAGTCATGTTGCGAGGAAACCCATCTATTACCCAACCGTTTTGAGTGTCAGGTTGTTTGAGTCTTCCTTTCCAAAGTACAAACATTTCGGAGTCTGCAACGTAATAGCCCTTAGCTAGCGCTTCGCGGCAAACGTCGCCAATTAAACCTTTGTCAAACTCGGCACCCCAGCGAACCAAATCGCCTGAAATAAGACATGGTACACCTAATTTGGTGGCCAACATCTTAGCCTGAGTAGACTTGCCGGCACCCTCGGGAGCATAAAAAATAATGTTTTTCATAACATCTCCTGATAAATATTATTTAACAAAACTGTCGTAACTGCGAGTAACTGAATAAGTCTGCATCTTGCGATAAGTCTCTAGTACGACTGAGACGACGATCAAAAGACTGGTCCCACCAATGGTGATTGTCTGAATACCAGTCATCCCAGAGACTATACTTGGGAGAACCGCAATGAGGCCCAAAAACACTGCGCCAGGTAGCGTGGTGCGACTAACGATCCGACGCAAGTAAGCGGCTGTGTGGCTGCCTGGACGGATACCGGGGACATAACCACCATTCTTTTTTAGATTGTCGCTGATTTTGTCGGCGTCAAAAACGACGGCTGTATAGAAGTAAGTGAAGGCCACTACGAGTGTAAAGTAGATGGCATTATAAGCGAATGAGGTCGGGGTAAAGCTCGCGGCAAAGTTGGTTGCGGCTGTTGCGAGTGCTGCATTGGGTAATCTAGTTAAGAGCTGAGCGATCATGGAGGGAGCTAAAACTAGGGCGATTGCAAAGATAATCGGGATAACGCCTGCATTATTTAATTTGATTGGTAGATAAGAGGAGCTCACGCCCACACTGCCACCTCGAATACGCCTGGCATACTGAATAGTCACCTGCCGTTTGGCTTCGTCGACCACGACGACTGCATAGATAATCGCTATACCCAAAGCGACGATTAGGCCCAAGTTCCAGGGATTGATGGTCGTTAGTGTGGCAGAGGTCTGAAATAGAGTAACGGGGAGGCGACCGACGATGCCGGCAAAGATGAGAAGTGAGATACCATTACCGATGCCATACTCGGTCAGATTTTCGCCGAGCCACATAAGTAGCATACTACCAGCTGACATAGAGAGGAGAAGTGCAATTAAGGCGAGTGGAGAATCGAGTGTTACCAATTTACCTGACTGCAAGACCATATACATGGCACCTGCCTGGAGGAGTGATAAAGGCACAGCGATCATGCGAGTGTATTGGTTGATTATTTCACTACCTGATTCCCCTTCTTTTTGAAGTGCTTCTAGCTTGGGGATAACCATGGTCAAGAGCTGCATGATAATGCTTGCGTTGATATAGGGATTTAAACCTAGTGCGAGGATAGAAAAGTTGGCGAGGGTGCCGCCTGAGAAAATGTCTAGGAGTGAGAGGAGCTGATTACTCGCAAAAACATTCTTGATCGCACTCACATCAACACCAGGAACAGGAATGAGAGTAATGACTCTAAAGAGGGTCAGAATGAGGACAGTTATGAACAATCGGCGCTTAAGTTCGCGGTTACTTTTGATGGTTTCGATTAGCTCACTTAGCTTGGACACTGTAACTCCCACCTGCCTTCTCTATTGCTTTAACTGCAGTGCTAGTGGCAGGAACAAGCACAGTTAGTTTTTTGGTGAGTGTACCCGAACCAACGATACGAACCATTGTTTTGGTACCTTCGCTTTTACCGATAAGGTTAGCAGCTCTTAGAGCAGCAAGGTCGATAGTGCTACCTGCTTTGAACCTGTTTAGGTCGCTCAGTGAGATAGTGTGACGAGCGGATAATCCCTCAAATCTAGATTTGCCACGAATAAAGGGAAGACGCTTAAACCAAACCCAAGAACTACCAGTAAAGCTCAAGCGAACACTCCCCCTGGACTTTTGACCTTTTTGACCACGACTACTAGTGTGACCACCTTTGCCAGATCCATAACCTTGGCCTAGACGCTTTTTGCTAGTTTCGACTACCTTGGGACGAGAGTGGAGTTTCATTTGTGAGGTTCCTTTACTTCTATACTGCTTTTCTTTTGGTTCTGTCCTAAGGCACGCTTGCGCTCAACTGTGGCTCGCATGGATTTTAGGGCGCGATAGGTAGCTACAACATTACTTACCTTGTTACTAGTACCGAGTGACTTGGCGACGACATCGCGGACGCCAGAGAGCTCGAGGACTGCACGGACACTACCACCTGCGATAACACCAGTACCAGCGGGAGCTGGCTTGATCATGAGGCGAGCTGCACCATATTTGATTGTCATTTCGTGTGGGAGAGTGCGGTTGTCGACTAAAGGCACGTTGATCAAAGTTTTTTTGCCACGTCTTACACCTTTTTTGATTGCACTGCTAACATCTTTGGCTTTGCCAAGTGCTACACCGACTCGACCTTTGCGGTCTCCAACTACTACGAGTGCGCTAAATCCCATTTTGTTGCCACCCTTAGTTTTTTTGGAGACACGAGAGATCCTGATGACTTTTTCGTCAAACTCTTGTGGGACTTTGGGTGTGTTTTGACGACGATTGTTATTTTGATTCATGTATTTATGATTCCTTTTAGAATATAAGTCCTGCAGTGCGAGCGGCGTCAGCTAGCGCCTTGATTCGACCATGATAGCGATAGCTACCGCGATCAAAAACTATAGTTGTAACACCAACTTTTTTGGCTGCCTCGGCAATTTTAACACCAACTTCTTTGGCTTTTTCTGTTTTGGTGCCCTTTAGCTCCATATCGGTAGCTGAAGCTAGTGTTACGTGTTTGGCATCATCAATGATTTGGGCCCAGATGTGAGCGTCGCTCCTATAGACACTAAGCCTAGGTCTAGCTACACCGAGGTTCAAACTAGAGCGAACCCTTTTTGCACGACGTGTATGTGTTGATTGCATTTTCATAATCTTAATCCTTACGCTGAGCCTGCGGCTTTGGCTGCTTTACCAGCTTTCTTGCGCACAACCTCTCCTTGGTAACGAACACCTTTGCCTTTGTAGGGCTCTGGCTTTCTAAATTCTCTGATTTTGGCGGCGACTTCTCCTACTTGCTGGCGATCGATCCCACCGATCTTGATTATGTTGGTGTTTTCGACTGCAACGGTAATGCCAGTTGGCGCATTAAACTCTATTTCGTGAGAGAAGCCGAGTGAGAGTACTAAGGTCGAACCCTGCATACGAGCACGGTAACCAGTCCCTACTAGCTCCAGGATTTTGGTAAAACCAACGGTTACGCCAGTTACATGATTGGCGATAACTGCGCGGGTAACACCATGAAGTGCGCGATGATTCTTTTCTTCTGTCGCTCGAGTGATTACGAGAGTGCTGCCCTCGAGCTCGGCTTTGATGCCAGCGGGCACTATGTGAGTGAGGACACCTTTAGGACCAGTGACAGTGACCTGAGCACCATCTCTAGTGATCGTAACACCTGCTGGGATAATGATTGGGGCGCGGCCGATTTTTGACATAGATTACCAGAGTTCGGCGAGAACTTCTCCTCCTAATTTATTCTTTTTAGCATCTGAGTCTGTCATGATACCTTTGCTGGTACTGATAATCTTGAGACCATATCCTGATAATGTCTTTTTGAGATCAGCGGAGCGACTGTAGATGCGAACACCTGGTTTGCTGATTTTTTTGATGTGAGCGATTGCGGGTTCACCCCCGACATATTTGAGGATAACCTTAAATACTGGGAAGTCACCCGTCTCATCTTTTTCGAAGCTAGCGATATAGTTTTCTTTTTGCATGAGAGTTAAGACTTTGTCGTTCATTTTGTTGAATGGCACGATTACACTCGGCTTCTTGACGAGTGAGCCATTTTTGAGACGAATGAGCGTATCGGCGAGTGTGTCACTGTGCATAATTATTTACCAACTTGCTTTGGTAACTCCTGGTAGATTGCCTTTAAGAGCCTGTTCACGGAAGCAAAGACGACACATGCCAAACTGGCGAATGTATGACTTAGGCCTGCCGCAAAGTTTGCAGCGGTTGTGCGAACGACTGCTGAACTTTGGTTTGTTCTGGCTTTTGACTATTAATGATTTGCGTGCCATATAATTAGTTTTTTTCTTCTTTGGCGAAAGGCATACCAATCGCTTTTAGTAATTCTCTTGCATGAGCATCGGATTTGGTGCTTGTCACGATGACAATCTCCATTCCGTGTACTTTTTCTACTTTGGCATAATCAATCTCGGGAAAGATGATTTGTTCTGTTAGACCGAGAGTGTAGTTCCCGGAGCCGTCAAAGCCAGTAGTTTTGACTCCGCGAAAGTCTTTGACTTGCGGAAGCACTATTCTACACAATTTATCGAGGAAATCAAACATTTTGGTCGCGCGGAGGGTAACACTGACACCTACTGGGTCACCTGCTCTGATCTTAAAACCGGCAATAGATTTTTTGGCTCCAGCAATTTTTGGTGTTTGACCAGTAATACTTGCGAGCTCGGTAAAGGCTGTTTTGACGTCTTTGTCAGAAGTATCTGATTTTCTGATACCAACGTTCACAATCACTTTTTTGATGTGAGGGATGGCTAGAGGATTGGTGATACCAAGGGCACGACCTAGCTCAGGACGGATAGTCTGATCAAAGCGAGTTTTGAGATTTGCGTCTAGTGTGTTGGTCATATAGCTTTTCCAGTTTTTTTACTAATTCGTGATGTTTTGTTTTTGTCGCGCTTTAGTCCTACGCGAATGGCTTTGCCGCCCTCAGTGAGTGCGATTTTGGCAAATGATTGAGCTCTCTCGATACTCTTCATGCCGCCTGCTGTGTTTTGAGTAGGCTTGATGTGACGTTTGTAGAGGGCTACACCTTCAACTACTGCAGTGTTTTCGGCTTGATTAATTTTGAGGATTTTGCCTGACATCCCTTTGTCGCGACCGGCTGTAACCAAGACGATATCGCCTTTTTTGAATTTTTTTGTGCTCATACTACCTCCGGCGCTAAGGACGCAATCTTATTATAACCACGCTCTTTGACTTCTCTGGCAATAGGTCCAAAAACGCGTGAGGCGATGGGGTCTTTGGTTTTTGGATCGATGATGACGCCTGCGTTGTCGTCAAATCTAACGTAGGTTCCATCTGCGCGACGAGTCTCTTTGCGAGTTCGGACGATTACGACTTTGACTTTTTCGCTATCTTTGACGTAGCCATTTGGATCTGCCTGATCAACTACGGCAGTGACCATATCACCGATATAGCCAAAACGGCGGGTTGAGCCACCATGGACGTGGATAACGCGGAGCCTTTTGGCGCCACTGTTGTCTGCTGCTACTAGGACTGAGCGTAGTTGTATCATATGTTATTTTTTGATTTCCTCGATGATCATAAAGCGCTTGCGAGCTGAGAGAGGACGAGTTTCTTGAATTGTCACTGTCTCTCCACTCCTCGCTGCTTTATCGTTTTGTACCAAGTATTTCTTGCTGCGCCTCACGGTTTTTTTGTAGAGAGGATGCTTCCATGAAGATTCGACCAACACGACTGCACTAGTCGCATCGATTGTGGAGACTACGGTTCCTGTAAACTGCTTCATGATTGTTCCTTTACAATTTTGACTAGGTTGAGTGATGTTAAAAGCTGTGCAATACTACGTCGAATATTGCGACTCGCTCGAGTATTTTTGATTTCACCACGAGATGCCTCGAGTTTAATCTTTTGTAGTTCTAGCTTGAAAGCGTGGACTTGTGCCATAACGCTACTCTCGCCTTTTTTGATGATTTCTTGTAATGCTTGTTTTTTCATTTTATATTTCTCCCCTAGTGACAAAGCGAGTGATGACGGGTAGTTTGGAACCAGCTTTTCTAAAGGCTTCTTTGGCAGTTACTGCGTCTACCCCGCCTAGTTCAAAAAGGACGGTTCCGGCTAGCACTACGCTAGTGTAGTGACTAATGTCGCCTTTGCCTGAACCCATTTTACTACCTGCAGCTTTACCAGTTAGTGGTTTGTGAGGGAAGACTCTGAGCCAGAGCTTGCCACCACGCTTGGTGTGGTGAGTGATGGTACGACGTGCTGCTTCGAGCTGAGCTGAAGTAATCCAGGAATTCTCGAGGACTTTGAGACCAAAGTCACCGAAGGCGACTGTGATACCACGGGATGCAACACCGGACATCATGCCACGAAACTCCTTGCGATATTTACGACGAGCTGGCTGCATCATAGTGTAGCTTCTCCTTTGTAAATCCAGATCTTAATTCCGACATAGCCGGAACGAGTTAAGGCTGGGACTTCGGCGTAGTCGATATCTGAGCGGAGTGTCTGGGTGGGGATACTACCAAAAGCGTATTTCTCGGTGCGACCGATCTCGGCTCCACCAATACGACCTGATAGCTGGAATTTGATACCCTTGGCACCGGCTGACATCACGCGCTCCTGAGCAGAGCTGATAGCCCGGCGATGTGGATAGCGTTTGATTAGCTGGTCGACGATGCGCTCTGCAACCAATTTGGCAGAGAGATCGGGGTTTTTGACTTCTTTGATATCTAGCTGGAATTTGAGTGAAGAGTTGGCGCCAATAGTTTTTAGGAATTTTTCGATTTCTTTTTTGAGGAGTTCGAGGTTAGTGCCACCGCGTCCAATGACGATACCGGGTCTAGCCGCGTTGACTACAACACGCATAGTGTTGATAGATCTCTCGATCTCTACACTCGCAATACCTGCGAGCTGGAGCTTCTTCATAATAAACTCTTTGAGCTTAATATCTTGCAAGACGAGTGTTTGGTAGTCCTTTTTGGAGGCAAACCAAATCGAAGAAGGCTTGTAGAGTACCCCTAGGCGAAAGCCTAGTGGATTAACTTTTTGTCCCATTGTTCTCCTTGAGTACGACACGAATGTGACTCGTGCGTTTCATAATGTGGTGAGCCTGTCCACGTGACACTGCTCGAAAACGCTTGATTGTAAAACCTGTTTGGATGTCGATCTCTTCGAATGTTAGTGATTCGGGTTTGATCCCAAAATTGGTTTTGGCGTTACTAACTGCGGCTTTGATTGCTTTGTACATAGGTTCAGCAGCAGCTTTTTTGGTGAATTTGAGGTATTGTAGTGCGTCGACCGGTTTGAGTTTGCGCACTGCATCAGCCACAAGGCGTAGCTTGCGAGGACTCATTCTGACGTATTTTTGTACTGTTTTCATAATTTTTAGGTCTTAGTTAGTGTGCGTTTAACGATCTTACCGTGACCACGGAAGGTACGAGTGGGCGAAAATTCGCCTAGCTTGTGTCCAACCATTTCTTCGCTAACAAAGACTTCTTTAAAGACTTTGCCGTTGTGAACCATAAAGGTGTGTCCAACAAACTCAGGAGGAATACTGCAGCTGCGTGCCCATGTTTTGATAGGTGCTTTGACTCCAGCGCTTACCTTGGCTAACACCTTGGCTAAGAGCTTTTGATCAACGTATGGACCTTTGGCGCTACTTCTACTCATTTTATTTAACTCTCCTGTCTTTGACTATATATTTATTACTGTATTTGTACTTACCTCTCGTTTTTTTGCCGAGAGCTGGTTTGCCCCATGGAGTCTTAGGACCTGGCATACCAATACCAGATCTGCCTTCTCCACCACCATGTGGATGAGAACCTGGATGCTGGGCGACACCACGAACAGTAGGACGCCAGCCCATGTGTCTGCGACGACCTGCTTTACCAATCTGACGATTTTTGTGATCCAGATTAGAGACCTGGCCGATTGTAGCAAAACAATCCTCTTTTAACAAGCGAATTTCGCCTGAAGGAAGCTTGATTGTGACAACACCACCCTCTTTGGATTGGATGAGTGCTGCGGTACCGGCGGCTCTGACCATCTGAGCACCTGCACGAGCTTTTAGCTCGATGTTGTGGATAGGCATGCCGATCGGAATCTTTTTGAGCGGGAGGGCATTACCTACGCGAGGTTCGACATCTGGACCCGAAGTGACTGTCATATCGACCTCAAGACCATCGGGAGCGAGGATGTAGCGCTTTTCGCCATCTCGGTACTGGAGCAGTGCGATTGTGGCGCTTCTGTTTGGATCGTATTCGAGAGTCATGACGCGAGCGTCGATGCCTAGCTTGTTGCGCTTAAAGTCGATAATGCGATAACGTCTCTTTTCGCCACCACCGCGATGCCTCGTGGTAATGTGACCGTGAGCGTTACGACCACTGTTCTTTTTGACTCTTTCGGTGAGCGACTTCTCTGGTTTACTGGTAGTCAAGTTCTTGACGACAGTAATCTTGTGTCTGACACCACTGCTGGTTGGTTTGGATTGTTTTAACATAGTTATTTGTTATCCTTAAATTCAAAAAGGCTTATTGATTCTCCTTTTTTGAGGTACACTGTTGCGTATTTGACGAGACTTTCGCTACTAGTGGTCCTGCGTGTGTTACTCCTCTTACCTGGCACGTGAGTGGTGCGGGTCGTGACTCGCAACACGTGGACGTTAAAAGTTTTGACGACGATGTCTTTGATTTGTGATTTGGTGGCACCGGGCAAAACCTGGAAAGTAAAGCCAGAAGTACTGGTCGTTGCGATCGTCTTTTCTGTGAGATGTGGCTTGATGAGTATATTAGTCATTTGAACCTCTCTTTGAAGTGACTGCGATAGTGCGTTCAACTAGAGCGTCGTAGGCACTCTTGGTAGTTAAGATATGATCGTGTGCAATGAGATCGTAGGCATTAACGAGCGCGGAGCGCTTGATTGTAACTCCCTGTAGGGAGCGCACCATGCGGAAGAGTAGAGGCTGAGCGTTTTTGGTGACAACCAAGACTTTGTTTTTTGGGTGATTGGCGATTTTTGAGAGGAGACTCACTGCACTGCTAGTTTTGCCTGTTGCCTCTTTAACTTTGGCGATACCTGAGACTGATTCTTCGTTTAGTTTGACCAAGATAGCGCTAGCGAGTGAGCGACGGCGCATGGCTTTGCTAAGCTTTAAATTGTCTGGCCTGATACTCTTAGGTCCGTGGGCGATACCACCACCAACAAAGACAGGAGCATATTTGGCACCGTGACGTGCGTTACCTGTGCCTTTTTGGCGATAGATTTTTTTGGTACTACCACTCACTTCACCACGAGTTTTGACTGCACTTGTACCCTGATGGGAGTTGCTCTCGTAGACGCGGAGCGCCTGAGATAAGAGAGCTGGGTTTAGCTTGCCTAGGACTTTGAGATCGAGGTCCCAAGGTGATTCGGTTTTGCCAGTGATTGTAAAAACGTTTATTTTCATACAGTCTCACTTTCTACTACTTCTGGTGCAGCTGGTGTGATAGCATTTTGTTTGGTTAGTGTGACGGCTGGGAAGTCCTTAGGAGCGCTCGCGCGTTTGACTAGTTTGACGATATTGCCATTAGAACCTGGGACGCTGCCAGATACAAAAAGGTAACTGTTAGCTGGGTTATAGGCAACAATGAAAGTGTTTTTGATGGTTACTGCGTCATTGCCCATACGACCTGACATTTTTTTACCTTTGTAGACACGACCTGGTGTGGTACCCTGACCGATAGAGCCTGCGCGACGTAAGCGATCTGATTGGCCGTGAGTTCTAGGTCCGCCTGCAAAGTTCCAGCGTTTGACAACACCAGCGATTCCTTTGCCTTTACTAATCCCTGAAACATCAACGACGGTGCCGGCAACTAGGAGCTCGCCAGTATTAACAACGGATCCAACCTCTAGGCCTTCGACCCCTTCGATTTCGCGGACATACTTACCCTTGGTTTTGGATTTTTTTAGGTGACCTGCTAGTGATTTGGTGGCTTTTTTGGAGGTTTCACCAAAGATGACCTGAGCTTTGGCATAGCCATCTTTTTCGACTGTCTTTATGTGTGCGACAGTCATGGGCATAACCTCAAGAATAGTTACGCTCTGGCGTTTGTCGCCGACATAACTCTCTGTCATTCCGATTTTTTTGGCGTATATAGTATTAGTCATAAAATCCTTACATCTTCACTTCGATACCAACACCCGCAGGGAGCTCTAGATGCATGAGAGCATCGATAGTTTTGCCTGTTGGCTTTTCGATATCAATTAGGCGTTTGTGAGTCAAAATCTGAAAGTGGTCACGAGCATTCTTGTCGACGTGAGGACTGGTCAAAACAGTCATAAGTTTGCGACGAGTAGGTAGTGGGACTGGGCCGATCACGCGAGCACCGGTTGAAATTGCGGTATCTACGATCTTAGCAGCAGCCTCGTCAATGACGCGGTGGTCGAACGACTTTAGTTTGACTCTGATTCGATTAGCTGTCATTGCCTTTTTGACCTTTCGTAGTATTTAATTATTGAGCGGCCCGATGTTGTATCGGACCGCTCTTGTTCTATGAGGTTGACTCATGAACAATACTTGATTAACTAAGTTACTTTATTTTACGATCTTGGTGATAACACCTGCTCCGACCGTCTTGCCACCTTCGCGGATAGCAAAGTTAAGACCTTCTTCCATAGCGACTGGGACGATCAGGGTGACCGTCATCTTGGCGTTGTCGCCTGGCATAACCATCTCGACGCCCTCGGGGAGTTTGATCTCACCGGTTACGTCTGTGGTACGTAGGTAGAACTGAGGTTTGTAGCCACCGAAGAATGGAGTGTGACGTCCACCTTCTTCTTTGGTAAGAACGTAGACCTCTGCCTCAAACTCTGTGTGAGGTTTGATGGAGCCGATCTTAGCGATGACTTGGCCACGCTCGATATCGTCTTTTTCTACACCTCTAAGGAGGATGCCGACGTTGTCGCCTGCTTGACCTTCTTCGAGTTGTTTGCGGAACATTTCAACACCAGTAATAACGGTCTTTTTGTCGCGACCCATACCGATGATTTCCATTTCTTCACCAACTTTGACGATACCGCGATCAATCTTACCGGTTGCGACTGTGCCGCGACCCTTGATTGAGAAGACGTCTTCGACTGGCATAAGGAATGGCTTGTCTAGAGGACGAGTGGGAGTTGGGATGTATTCGTCGACTTTGGCCATGAGCTCTTCGATTTTAGCTTCGTAGGCGGCGTCGCCTTCGAGGGCTTTGAGGGCTGAGACACGGACGATTGGGACTTCGTCTCCTGGGTAGTGATACTTGGTTAAGAGATCGCGGATCTCCATCTCGACTAGGTCGAGGAGCTCTGGATCGTCAACCATGTCGCACTTGTTAAGAGCAACGACTAGTTTGGGAACGTTAACTTGGTGAGCTAGGAGGATGTGCTCGCGAGTCTGAGGCATAGGACCATCAGTTGCGGCAACTACTAGAATGGCGCCATCCATCTGAGCGGCACCAGTAATCATATTTTTGATGTAGTCAGCGTGTCCTGGAGCATCGATGTGAGCATAGTGACGTGCGACTGTCTCGTATTCTTGATGGGAGAGATTGATGGTAACACCGCGTTGTCTCTCTTCTGGTGCACTATCGATATCAGCGTAAGAACGAGCTGTAGCTAGACCTTTTTTGGCTAGAACAGAAGTAATAGCAGCTGTCAAAGTGGTTTTACCGTGGTCGACGTGACCAATGGTTCCAATGTTGACGTGAGGTTTGTTGCGGACGAATTTTGCGGCATCTGCCATATTAGGTCTCCTTAGTTCTTTTGTTCCTTATTAATAATTTTTTCAGCAATATTAGAAGGAACGGGGTCGTAATGGGACATTTCCATATACGAACTAGCCCGACCTTGGGTCATGCTGCGTAACATTGTAACATAACGTGAGAGTTCTGCCAAGGGAACTTGGCAAAGAATAATGCGGGTATTGCCGCGCTGCTCGGTCCCGAGGATCTGACCTCTTTTACTCGAGACATCGCCGATGACGTCACCCATAAAATCGTCTGGAGTAGTTATCTCGAGCTTCATGATAGGTTCGAGGATTACGGGACTGCTACTGCGGACAGCAGACTGGAGAGCCATAGAGCCTGCGATCTTAAAGGCAATTTCGCTAGAGTCTACTTCGTGGAAACTACCATCATAGAGCTCGACTTCCATGTCGACGAGTGGATAGCCGGCAACGACGCCGTTTTCCATAGCTTCTTTGACGCCTTTTTCGATTGGAGAGATAAACTCTTTAGGAATAGCACCACCAACGATTGCGTTTACAAACTTAAAGCCTTCGCCACGAGCGAGTGGTTTGATACGGAGTAAACAGTGACCATACTGACCACGGCCACCACTTTGCTTGATGTATTTACCCTCTGCTTGACCATCTTTTGTGATAGTCTCACGATAAGCGACCTGTGGATCACCGACATTTGCCTCGACAGTAAACTCACGTTTCATGCGGTCGACCAGGACTTCGAGCTGGAGCTCACCCATACCAGAGATTAAGGTCTGGCCGGTCTCGTGATTGGTCTTAATACGGAAAGTTGGATCTTCTTCGGCGAGTTTGGCGAGTGCTGTACCCATCTTCTCTTGATCGGCCTTGGTTTTGGGCTCGATGGCGAGAGAGATAACTGGCTCGGCAAAACTAATACCCTCGAGGATGACAGGATCATTTTGGACACAGAGAGTATCGCCGGTTCTGGTATCTTTCATACCTACGACACCGATAATCTCCCCTGCTTCGGCGTAGGGGACTTCTTCTCTATTATTAGCGTGCATGAGAACGAGACGACCGACACGCTCAGTGACGTCGCGAGTAGCGTTGTAGATGTAGCTACCTGACTCAATCTTGCCTGAGTAGACGCGGAGATAGGTTAGTTTGCCGATGTGAGGATCTGCCTGGATCTTAAAGGCTAATCCGGCAAAAGGTTCTTTGACATCGGGTTTACGTGTAACTATTGTGTCTTCGCGTGGGACTGTGCCCTGAGCTGGAGGAACGTCTAGAGGAGAAGGTAGGTAGTCGACGATACCGTCGAGGAGTGGTTGTACTCCCTTATTCCTTAGACTGGTACCACAATACATAGGTACTAGTTTGTAGGCGATGGTAGCTTTTCTTAGTGCGGCCTTGAGCTCGAGGAGGGTTGGGACTTCGCCGTTTAGATATTTCTCGAGGAGTGCGTCATCGGTCTCGCAGATCTGCTCGACGAGGATGGCGCGCTCTTTGGCGGCAATATCCTTCATGTCTTCTGGGATCTCGACAACTTCGTATTTGGCACCTGTCTCGTCACCGAGCCAGATAACTGCCTGCTCTTCGAGGAGCATGATGACACCCTTAAAGGAGTTTTCGGCACCAATTGGATAAGTAACAATTGCGGTTTTGACACCGAGCTTGTCTTCGACGTCAGCGAGAGTCTTTTTAAAGTCTGCACCGAGTTTGTCCATTTTGTTAACAAAACAGATACGTGGCACTTTGTATTTGTCGGCTTGACGCCAGACGGTCTCGGATTGTGATTGCACGCCTTCTTCGGCATCGAGCACTGTCACACCACCATCGAGGACGCGCAGAGATCGCTCTACCTCAGCGGTAAAGTCGACGTGTCCAGGAGTATCAATTAGATTGATGCGGTGCTGGGCGGTAAACATGGCTTTGGGGAGTTTGGGGGTCCAGAAAGTGGTGGTGGCAGCAGAGACGATCGTGATACCACGCTCTTTTTCCTGCTCCATCCAGTCCATCTGGGTGTTGCCGTCGTCGATGTCGCCGATTTTGTAGGATTTGCCGGTGTAGAAGAGAATACGCTCTGAGGTAGTAGTTTTGCCTGCGTCGATGTGAGCGATAATACCAATGTTCCTGATCTTGTCCATTGGGAGTTCGCGGTCTTGGGTTTTGACAGAATTTTGAGCCATACGTTTATTAAATCCTAAACTACAAATCCTAAATTCTAAAAGGTTTTAGAAGTTAGAAAATTAAAATAATTAATTACTCAATCAAATGAGGCACCCACCTTCGTACAAAACTACGGCGGGCAAGAGTGTATTGTACCCTAGTCGAGAGAGTTTGGGAATAGGATAGCTTTGCAGGCACTAGCGTTATAGTTAGATTTGATCTAATACTGTGCGATCAATCCTTTCGGATTGAAAGAACTGTGCAAGATCACGTTTAGTTTGACTCAACACAGCTCTGTTGACCTGTTTTTTTCCGGTTTCAGCTTGGTTAGAAACTTGTACCATACGGTAGAACATATTCGTAACTGTTACTGCAAGCGCCTTCCCTCCAAGCGTATTAAACAGAGATGGCATCTCACCACCACTCTTTGCGTGCATAGCCTCGGTAAGTAATATTAGCCCTGCGCCAATTACTGCTGGTGCAGAAAAGACAGCATGAGTATTGATTACATCCAATAACTCCTCGGCTTTTTTCCCGAGTTTCTCATTATATGAGTTAACATCAAATCCGGGAACTGCCTCGCTTAATATAGCGATTTGACCATTAGTTAGACCACATCCATCCTCCGTAGCATCATTAAAATTTTCAATATTTGATTCCTCTAGCATAACTCTCCTTAATACAATTAATCCTATAGAGGATTATCGAGAGAGCGAGAGGATTTGTCAAATCCTTAGATTTTCTCATGATAATGCCATGTATAATCTAGAGTTGTGCAAACAGACTTTAGATTACTAGATGGGACTACCCTGCCCCTACCCCTATTTTTTCCGGATGCAACGCGTGGGTTTGTGAGAGAGCTCTCATGGCGAGATGTCAAAAACGTAGGACTGCCAGGAGTGCTTGTTAACACTTTTCACCTACTAAGAGAGCAAGGATATGAGAAAACGACCTCTGCAGGTGGGGTTAGACCGATGATCGGTTGGAATGGAGCGATCATCTCTGACTCAGGTGGATTTCAGGTAATGAGTATCGCAAAGAGCGGGAGCGGGAGAATCACGGATGAGGGTGTTGTTTTTGTAATGGACGGAGTAGAACACTTACTAACCCCAGAAGATTCAATTAGATATCAACTTACAATGAAGACTGATCTGTGTGTGGTCTTAGATGACTTTACGCCGCCTGATGCGACTTACCAAGAAGCCGAAGAAACGGTCGCCAGGACCACCTCATGGGCGAAGAGATGCAAGGCAGAGTTTGAAAAAATTATTAGTGAGACCGGCCAGCCTAGACCATGCCTCGTTGGAGTAGTGCAAGGAGGAAATTATCCAGAACTGCGGAAGCGGAGCATGAAAGAGCTCATGGAGATAGGATTCCCGGCTTATGGATACGGTGGGTGGCCTATGAAAGATGGAGTTTTTGATATTGAGAGTGCCCGACTTATGGCTGAGACACTACCAAAAGATGCGCTACTATATGGACTCGGGATAGGTAAACCCGATGATATCGTGAAATGTGTAGCATTGGGTTGGCAAATATTTGATTGCGTACTACCGACACGTGACGCCAGACATGGCAGACTTTATGTTTATGCAGCGGAGTCGATGGATAAAATTGACGTCCACTCCCCTACTTTTTACGAATACTACAATCCCACACACGCGAGCCATAAAGAAGAAAATGTACTAGTATCCACACTGTGTGATTGTGAACTCTGTACAACAATAACTAGAGCAGATTTATATAGAATGTGGAAAGCTAAAGATAAAGCCGTGCTTAGGCTCGCCACGATTCACAATTTGAGATTCTATGCGACTTTGATGGAGAAATTGTGATAGCTATCCGCGGTTATAAGTGAGAGTCTCAATCATCATTTCAAGCTCTAGTCTCTGCCAATCTTCTTCGGTCATCTTCCCAATCTTTTCTGGAACTATCTCTTCTACTGGTAAAGGTATCTCGGTAAGAGTCATATTGGTAAATTACTACCACCTAAAGTGAGAGAAGGCTTTGTTGGCTTCGGCCATACGGTGAACATCATCGCGCTTCTTAATAGAAGCACCTAGACCATTACCAGCATCTAGGATCTCGGCAGCTAGTTTTTCGCCAAAACTATGAAACTCGCTGTTACTCCTAGCGTTAGCGTATTCAACTAACCAACGAATAGAGAGAGAGAACTGACGGCGAGGTGAGACAGGCATAGGAACCTGGTAAGCAGCACCACCAATACGGCGAGAGCGAACCTCTGTCTTTGGTTTGATCGTGTTTAGCGCAAGCATAAGAACATCTAGTGCTTTTTGCTTGGTTTTTTCTTCGATGATGTCTAGAGCGTTATAGACCTGACGCATAGCGACAGTTCTTTTGCCATCGACCATTACACGGTTGATAAGCTTGGCAACTTCGAGACTTTTGTATTTACCATCGACCGCAACGGAGCGGAGGTTAGCTGATTTGCTACGCATAATATTTTATTCCTTATTTAGCTTTGGGGCGCTTGGCGCCGTATTTACTACGACTAGTTTTGCGGCCATCGACCCCAGCAGTGTCGTATTTGCCACGAACAATGTGATACTTTACACCAGGTAGATCTTTGACACGTCCACCACGAACTAAGACGACTGAGTGCTCAGCCAAGTTGTGGCCTTCGCCCATAATGTAGGCGGTCACTTCTTGTTTGTTAGACAAGCGGACACGAGCTACTTTACGCAGTGCTGAGTTAGGTTTTTTTGGTGTCATGGTTTTGACTATGACACAAACACCACGCTTCTGAGGTGAGCTATACTCGACCATCGAACGACGCTTGGCGTTGTAACCTTTTCGGAGCGCTCCAGCCTTACCGTGGCTGGGTCTGCTATGTCTACCTTTTTTGATTAGTTGGTTTACTGTTGGCATAATGATCTCGCTATTGTACCACAACTTCTACCTCAGAGTTGGTGGGGATAAGTCGTCCAATAATGACGTTCTCCTTGAGACCCAAGAGTGGGTCGATAGCGCCGACTAATGCGCTTTCGGAGAGAACGTTGGTTGTCTGCTCAAATGATGCAGCAGAGAGCCATGAGTGGGTGTGCAATGCAGCTCGTGTGATACCGAGGAGTACCTGGGTAGCTGTTGCTGGCTCACCACCTTCGGCGAGTGCAGCGTCGTTACCACCTTCGAAGGTGTAGCGATCTACTACTTCACCAGAGATTAAGGTAGTGTCACCTGACTCTTCGACCTTAACTTTGCTGCTCATCTCACGAACGATAACCTCAAAATGCTTGTCTGAGATCGGGATACCCTGACTCTCGTAGACATTTTGGATTTCTTGGATCAGGTAGAGCTGAGCGTCCCTAAGACCTCTAACTCTTAGGACCTCTTGAACATTTTGAGGACCTACGGCTAGTGGCATACCGGCAGCGATTACGTCTTTGTCTTTGACGGTGAGCGTAAGCGTTGCTGGAACAAAGTATTCATCTTTGTCGCCAGATTTGCTATCGGTAACGGTTACTTTGTTACCATCTGGAGTCTCTTCGACTTCGACTTTGCCTGAAACTGTAGCGAGAGGAGCAACTACCTTGGGATTTCTGACCTCAAAGAGTTCTTCGACCCGTGGTAGTCCCTGCGTCACGTCAAGACCAACGATACCACCAGCATGTTTAACACGCATGGTTAGCTGTGTACCTGGTTCACCAATACTCTGTGCGGCTATAACACCGACAGGAGTACCTGCCTCGACGAGGCGACGAGTTGAGAAATCCCAACCGTAACAGGTAGCACAGACGCCTACTTTGGCGCGACATGTTAGAGGAGAGCGAATCTCGATACTCTCGACTTTGGACTCGTAGAGTTTTTTGGCTAATTCGTCATCAATGACATCACCTTTTTTGGCAATACCTTTGACGGCTTTGGCTAGGACTCGACCTAAAACACGCTTCTCAAAATGTTTGCCGCGTGAGCCGGTAGTCTCAATGACGAGACTCTCGGTAGTTTCGCAGTCTTGGTCTCTAATGATTGCTGTGTGAGACACGTCAACCAAACGACGAGTAAGGTAACCTGCATCAGCTGTTTTTAGAGCTGAGTCAGTTAGACCTTTGCGTGAACCACGCGAGGAGGTAACGTACTCGAAGATTGATAATCCTTCGCGGAAGTTACTCTTGGTTGGCATCTCCACGATCTTACCTAGAGGGTCAACGACTAGTCCACGCATAGCGGATAGCTGTTTGACCTGATCGCGACTAGCACGAGTACCACCTGAGTTGATAATGATCTTAACGGCGTTACGCTCGTCAAACATATCCCAAGTAGCGTTAGCGATACTCTCGGTAGTCTCCATCCAGACTTCAAAACTGAGTCTTCGCTTTTCTTCTTCGGTAATTAGACCCTGATTGTAAGTCTCTAAGATCTGGTTAACACGACTATCTGCTTCTTTGATCATCTTGTCTTTGCCCGCAAACAAAATGTTGTCGGAGACTGCGACTGAGAGACCCGAAGTAGTTAGATATGAGAAGCCCATGGACTTAATTCTGTCGACAAGGTTAGCGACTGTTTTGTTGTCAAACAATCTTATAGCCTCTTTGATCAGATCAGTAATCATCTTGGCGTTGACACTCTCGTTGATGAAACGGAGTTCAACTGGGAGTGCTTCGTTAAAGATGATACGGCCAACAGAAGTGGTGATAATCTTGCCACCAATTCTGACTTTGGCACTCTGACGTAGATTGACCCGTCCAGCTTCCGCAGCAGCGCGAGCACTGTGCTCGTCTGAGAAGATCTCGGTGCATTCTTTGAAATCTGGATCAAAGCTAGTTAAGTAGTAGCAACCTAGGGCCATTTCTTTGTTGGGAACCGTGATTGGACTACCGTTAGCAGGCTTGAGTAGATTGTTTTCGGCGAGCATGCGTGAGGCAGCCTCAGCGACTGCAGTTGCCGAGAGTGGCACGTGAACAGCCATCTGGTCACCATCAAAGTCAGCGTTGTATCCTGCACAGACACAGGGGTGAAGCTGGATAGCATTACCCTCGATCAAGACTGGATAGAAAGCCTGGATACCTAACTTGTGCAGTGTTGGAGCACGGTTAAGTAGCACGGGATGATTTTTGGTGATCTTCTCGAGAATATCAAACACTAGAGGATCTTTTCTCTCAATTGCGTGTTTGGCACTCTTAACGTTAGGGGCTATGCCGCCACTAATTAGTTCCCGTAGCACAAATGGCTTGAACATCTCAAGAGCCATGTCTTTGGGGAGACCACATTGGTCAAGTGAGAGCTCAGGACCAACCACGATGACGGAGCGACCAGAATAGTCTACGCGTTTACCGAGGAGGTTCTGGCGGAAGCGACCTTGCTTACCTGACAACATGTCAGAGAGTGAGCGAAGTGGCTTGACTGCGCGGCGACGCGAAGTCTTGGCTTGTGATGCATCAATTAATGAATCAACTGCTTCTTGGAGCATGCGCTTCTCGTTCCTAAGGATGATCTCAGGAGCACCAAGATCGATTAGGTGTTTGAGACGGTTGTTGCGGTTGATGACGCGGCGGTAAAGATCGTTGAGATCTGAACTCGCAAAGCGACCACCCGAGAGCTGGACCATAGGACGTAGCTCTGGAGGTAGAACTGGGAGGACTTTGAGAACCATCCAAGCAGCTGAGAGGCCAGCATTTTTGAGACCGTCTACTACTTTGAGACGCTTGGCTAGCTTGACGCGTTTGGCGCCTGCTACTTCGTTCTTGAGTTCTTCTTTGAGATCTCGACTTAGTTTTTGGATGTCTAGACCTTCGAGGTATCCGAGGATAGATTCGGCACCCATGCCGACAGTTAAGTGATCAACTGCCCCGTATTCTTCGAGCTTCAAGAATTCGTCTTCGGACATGACTGTACCTGGGACGATACGCTTGGCCATTGAGAGGACGGTTTTGTAGATTTCTTCGGTTTGATCCTTGTCTATAACTAGGTTCTCGCGAAGCTTCTCAATAGTTTTCTTGGCGCTGAGTTTTTGATGCTCAGTGGCTTCTTTACTTAGATTATCTTTCACCTTCTCCATAGCTTCTTTTACAGAAGCGTCTAGAGCGTCTACGGCTTTTTGTTTTTCAGCCATGACGTTTTCGATGACTTTAGCTTTTTTGTCTTTGTCGACGGTCAAAACTAGATATTTGCTAAAGTAGACGACAGAAGATAGCGCCTTAGGAGCAACATTCATAAGCAAACTTAGTTTGCTAGGAGCGCCCTTAAAGTACCAGATGTGAGCTACTGGAGCAGCGAGGTTGATGTGACCCATGCGCTCGCGACGAACGCGGCTCTGGGTTACTTCGACGCCACACTTATCACAGATAATGCCTCGATAACGAATTCTTTTGTACTTACCACAGTAACATTCGTAATCTTTGGTAGGACCAAAGATCTTCTCACAAAAGAGTCCATCTTTTTCGGGCTTGAGCGTACGATAGTTGATAGTCTCTGGCTTGGTCACTTCGCCAAAGCTCCACTCTCTGACAGTGTCAGGAGAGGCGAGCTGGATTTTGAGACCTTTGAAGTCTAGAATATTTTTGATCATAGTTCGCTCTCCTTTAATTCTTCATCTGATGGACCAACGAGATCGTCGAGTTCGTCGTCGTCGCTTGCAACAGGTGCAGCCTGATCATCTGAGTCATCATCGCCTATCGCGGCAACTGAGTCGTCAGTAACTACTGCATCGTCATCTGCGAGTATGACTTTGTCTTTTTCGAGTTCGGCGGCATCTACTTCTTCGACGATCACTTCTTTTGGCTCGACTGGGACAACATCTAGTCCTAGGGAGTTTAGCTCTTTGAGCAAGACCTTGAAGGATTCAGGGACTGTGCTCTCGGGGATATCAACACCCTTAACGATGGCTTCGAACGCTTTGGCGCGACCGACGAGATCGTCTGATTTGATAGTCAACATCTCCTGTAGAACATGAGCTGCGCGATGACTTTCGAGTGCCCAGACCTCCATTTCTCCCAAGCGCTGTCCACCCATCTGAGCTTTGCCGCCGAGAGGCTGCTGAGTCACGAGAGAGTATGGACCAGTACTACGTGCGTGAGTTTTGTCCTCAACCATGTGGATGAGTTTGAGGATGTAGCCAACGCCGACGGTGGTCTCTTTGTCAAAAGGTAGCCCTGTGCGACCGTCAAAGAGCGTAACTTTGCCAGAAACTGGTAGACCGGCTTTTTTGAGCTCTTCTTCGATTGCGGATTCTTTGATAGGTTCAAAGACAGGTAGTGCGACTTTGTAGCCTAGCTTTTGGGCGGCCCAGCCTAGGTGAGCTTCGAGAAGCTGACCGAGGTTCATACGAGCGAGCACTGAGAGAGGCGAGATAATAATATCTACAGCGGTACCGTCAGCCAGATATGGCATGTCGGCAACTGGGATGATACGACTAATAACACCCTTGTTACCGTGGCGACCGGCTAGCTTGTCACCGACAGTAACCTTTCTTATCTGAGCGACCTTGATCTTGACGACTTTGAGGACGCCGGGATCTAGCTCGTCACCTTCGCTCTTATCGAGGATAGAAACGTCGATAACAGTGCCACTCTCACCATTACTCATACGCAGAGAGGTATCTCTGACTTCGCGGGCTTTTTCACCAAATATAGCTCTGAGCAGTCGCTCTTCGGCAGTTAGTTCGGTCTCACCTTTGGGGGCGATTTTGCCGACTAAGATGTCGTTAGGACCGACCTCGGCACCGACAACGACAATGCCGTCCTCGCTAAGGTTTCTGAGATCATGTTCGCTTACATTTGGAATATCCCTGGTTAGTTCTTCGGCACCTAGCTTGGTATCCATGACCTGACTCTCGTATTCGTTAATGTGAATACTGGTTAGGACATCTTCTTTGACTAGGCGGTCAGAAACGATGATAGCGTCTTCGTAACCTAGACCCATAAATGAGGCATAGGCGATGGTTAAGTTTTTGCCGAGTGACAACTCGCCACCTGAGCTGGCTGGACCATCGATTAGGAGATCGCCAACTTTGATTTTGTCACCGGTTTTGACTACTGGCTTTTGGTTGTAGCAAGTAGAGTTAGCGGTTCGGCCAAACTTACTAATAGAATAGACGACTTTACCTTTTTCGAGGGTATAGACGATGCTACTACTAGCTTCTAGTTCTTTTTTGGCTTTGTCAAAATCAGCTTTGGAAACGTCGAGTACGATGCGATTGGCATCGACATAACTTACTTCGCCATTGTGGCGTGAGCGGATAGCCCAGTTCATACTCTCGGCGACGGCACTCTCCATACCTGTACCAACGATTGGTGAATCAGGGCGAACAAGAGGCACTGCCTGACATTGCATGTGAGTACCCATGAGAGCACGGTTAGCTTCGTCGTGAGCGATAAATGGAATCAAACTGGCACTGGTACCGACGACCTGGCGTGGAATAACGTCAATGAACTGGACGTTCTCGACTGGAACTTCGACGAAGTTGCCGAGGTAGCGAGCAGGAACCCATGAATCTTCGATTTCGTTTTTGTCGTTGATCGTGATACCTGCGTGAGTGATGTAGTATCCAGACTCATCCTCAGGTGAAAGATAGACTATCTCGTCACTAACGTGCATTACAGTCTTGCCACCCTTTTTCACACTCTCGACACGGCGGTATGGACTCTCAAGGAATCCGTACTCATTAACACGAGCATAGAGTGAGAGATAGGTAACGAGACCGATGTTAGGACCTTCTGGTGAGCGTACGGGACAGATGCGGCCATACTGGCTAGCATTGATGTCGCGCATACTAAAGCTCGCGCGCTCACGAGTAACACCACCAGTACCCATAACTGAGAGACGACGGAGATTGTCGATCTCGGCAAGTGGGTTGGTTTGGTCAAGGATGGTTGAGAGGCGGTTACGACGGAAGAACTCACTAATGGTTGCAATCACTGGACGAGCATTGATGAGCTGGACTGGGGTTACACTCTCTTCGGGTTTGACTAAGGACATTTTTTCTTTGATGCTACGCTCTAAACGTAAGAGTCCAATGCGGAAAGCAGTAGCTCCCAAGAGCTCGCCAACACGGCGAACGCGGCGGTTACTAAGGTTGTCGATATCATCAACGACACCTACCCCGTTTTGGAGACCAATTAAGTACTTGATCATCCCGATGATGTCAGCTTTTTGAAGTACCTGGTTGTCGGCGGTGTTTTTGATGTCGAGACCTAGTTTTTTGTTGAGTTTGTAGCGACCAACACTCTCTAGGTCGTAGCGACGTGGATCAAAGAAGCTCTGGAAGAAAAGGGTCTTAGCGTTCTCGAGCACAGCTGGCTCACCAGGTCTTACTTTGTCGTAGAGATCGAGGAGAGCTTCGGCCTGAGTTTTGTTAGGATCTTTGGCGAGTGTGGCAAAGATATATTGAT
Source organism: Candidatus Woesebacteria bacterium (assembly GCA_031972135.1). Taxonomy (GTDB): domain Bacteria; phylum Patescibacteriota; class Microgenomatia; order UBA1400; family UBA12108; genus GWF. The sequence goes on along the minus strand of DALYFH010000002.1, from coordinate 5,057 downwards.
GGTCGCTACTATTATCTACTTCTTTGAATAGTTCTTTGATTTCTTCGTCGTCTTCGAGACCGAGCGCACGAAGTAGAGTGGTTGCGTAGAATTTACGATGACGATCAATCTTACCGGTGATCACGTCGTTTTTGCCGACGGTTAGCTCGAGCCAGCTACCACGCATAGGGCGGAGCTCAGCCGTAAAGAGGAGACGGCCGGTGGTGGGGTCGATGTTACCAGCAAAGAAGACACCAGGTGAGCGGACGAGCTGGTTAACAACTGCACGTTCGATACCGGAGATAATAAAGGTCCCGCGCTCGGTCATCTTGGGGATATCTCCCAAGAAGACGTCCTGCTCGATCTCGTCGCTAGTTATTTTGTTGATAAGGCGTACTTTGACACGAAGAGGCATATCATAGGTTAGACCTTTGATGATTGCTTCTTGTGGAGTTACTTTTGGTTCTTCGAAATAGTGTGAGAGGAAGGAGAGCTCCCAGGTCTTACCGGTGAAGTCATCAATTGGAGAAATCTCACGGAGATACTTGCTTATGTCGCGCTTTAGGAATGCGTCGTATGACTCTCGTGCTACGCCAGTTAAATCAAGTGGAGGGAGTTTGATATTTTGTTTACCCCAGTACTGACGAGCATTTTTTGTCATACTTATGTCCTTAAATTTAACTTAATCTAACGAATTAAAAAAGCGTACTAGAGGCATGACCTCTTGTACGCCCAAAAAAGCTCCGCTGAAGTTGCGTGCTTGGGTATTAAAGCATATATTGATGAGTGGGTCAATAGTCTGTATGATTATTTATTCTCTGGGATTAGACGTTCTAGTTCGTCAATTTGATCACTGATAGAGCTAAGAGCAGTTTGCCAGATTTGAGGTTTAGTAATATCAATTCCTGCATGCAACAAAATATCAGTGGTTGGAGCAGAAGATCCGGAGGAGAGCAATTTTTTGAACTTTCCTGAGTACGTTGGATCAGACTTTAGTTGTTCTGATATATAGATAGAGATCATGTGAGCAAACGCATATGAGTAGTTGTAAAAAGGTCGACGTAGGTGCGTCCAGTCCATCCATCGCATCGGAACTGATTTGGTATATTCAACCCCATCACCATGGGCATGGAACATGGAATCGATAAACATAGTATTAATTTGATCTACTGGTATATTTGGAGAAGTACTAAATTCTGCGTGTAGCCGACTTTCAAAATCATGCGATGCAGCTTGAGAGAAAATACTTGTTATTCTACGGTCAATTAAATTGATTAATAGCTTCAATTGTATTGATGGATGTAGATCTAAGCTGCTCCTCAAGTAATTGATTGTAGTTTCTTCAAAGAATGTTGAAGGAATCTCTGACAAGGCTGAAGGTGAGCTACAATAGAGTTCTGGCTGGGTTTGGTTAATCAAAGTGTGATGAATACCGTGACCTAGTTCATGTGCAAGGGATAAGACAGAGTCTTGATCATCGCGAAATTGAAGAGTAATAATTGGACGATCAGTGCTGCGTCCATAGTAGCAGGATGCTCCTGCAATTTTGGTGTGTCTTGGTTCTGAGTCGACTTGCCCATCACATATCATTTGATACACGATATTGCCAAACATAGGACTCACGCTACTAAAAACGTCAACCATTAGCTGAGCTGCATCTTTATAAGAAATTTTACGTTGATTGCTTACCACATCTGGTAGTCGATACCTTTGTGCGTATGGTAGCTTGTTGTAACCAAATAAGGCTGCCTTAAGTTTAAAATATCTGTGGGCGATTGGATAACTTTGTTGGACTGTATCTATCATTAGATCTACTTGTTCATCCTTGAGTCCGTTTTGACTATTCCTTTTTTCTAGAGGAGATTTATAACCCTCAATTTTATCTACCTTATGAACAGTAGATAGTACTGAGTTTAGTTCTGCTCCTGCCGTACTTGATAATCTCGCATAGATCCGTGATAGTGCTCTGTCAGCAGACTTCGTTGTTTTTGGATCTTGCGAAGTAGCAAGTATCTCTTTTAGTTGTCTGGCGTTAAGTGGTTGATTTGGCAGACTTTTTATCCTCACTGTATTCCTAATAAATTCGTCTCTGAGGTGTCTACTAAAATCTGCACTAGATCCT
>DALYFH010000002.1:0-2946 GCA_031972135.1 Candidatus Woesebacteria bacterium | reverse complement strand
AGATCCTAGTAATAAGATGATTTTTTCTTCAGCTGGTGGAAGACTGTGCTCGACTGATTCCCAAAGACTATTTAAGAAAAAGTGGTATGTTATTAGTTCATTATCTTGAAGGAGCTGCGCCTTTACATTTTCATTACTCAACCGACTAAGTCCATCAATTAGAGGCGCGACTAAGGAGTAGTTGGCTACGTTAAACTCATAAGAAGATTTGTATTCTGCTACAACTTTTGGGTTATCTAGTTCCAATGAGGTACGAACTCTAGCTAGATAGCCGTGTCGACCATCAAAAGCGGTATCTCTTACCCAGTTAGAATAATCTCCTAGAAAACTACGAACTAGTGCAGGATCTTCCCAGTTGGGTTGAGAGTATTTGTCTATAAATGCTATTGTGCGGGCAGTTAGCTCATCTCTCTCTGGCTTGATATCAGGATATGTAATCCTACTTGGGATGGTCTCAGGGAGCTCAAGTCTTGACATAATCAACGGATTATACCAGAGCTAAATTAGCGAATGTACTTGGCGATGTTTGCTTCGTGCTCGGCATTAGTTGTCGCGTAGTGGATAGCGCCTGTTTTATCGTGGAGATAAAAATAGTATTCCGTTTTTTCTGGGTTTTTGACTGCTTTGAGAGATACGAGGCCAGGATTACCGATAGGACCTGGGGGTAAGCCACGATTTAGGTAAGTATTGTAGGCCGACTTGCGGGCGCGATCACCAAGGAGTGGTGTCGGCCACCAATCACCAGGTTTGCCCATAATATATTGAATGGTCGCATCTACCTCCAGCGCCCAACCATCAGCGAGTCTGTTTTTGAGAATACCTGCAACGACGGGCTTTTCGGCAACTGTTAGTGCTTCGCGCTCGACAATAGAGGCCAAGATCACATCTTCTCTACTCAAGTTGAGATCACGTGCTTTTGTCTCAAAGTTTTGCTCGAGACGCGCGACTACATCAGAAACAGTAGATCCCTCACTAAAACTATAAGTGTCTGGGAATAGGTATCCCTCGAGTTCGGTAGTGGCACTCAAAAATTCAGCTGCGTTAAGACCTAGTTTTTGCACTAAAAGTTCGGCGATTTGTTCACGACGATAACCTTCGGGGATAGTGAGTCTGATCTCGTTCTCCTTACCCTTGGTTAGTGACTGGGCTATCTCAGGGAGTTTGGCGGGAGTCAGACTATAATCCCCTGCTTGGAGTGAGATGTTGTTAAGACGGACATATAGCTGGAAAACCCTGGGAGAGCGGATCAAATTATTGTCGTAGAGGATCTGACCGATCTTGAGCACGCTACTGCCAGGTGGGATAGTGAACGTTTTGTCACTACTGCCTTTGGGTGGAGTGAGTAGGTACTGCCAGGTAGCGATCCCAAAGATTGCGAGGAGGGCGAGTACGACTAAGCTAAACCTCACTAAAGAGCGCGCGCCTATATGTTTTTTTCTGTGTGTCATAGATAAAAATCCGCCCACATGTACAAGTAATTTTGTCAGTATTTGCCGTTAGTTTGGCTGACTGGACTTTGGAGAGAGAGGTGCCACACCCAACACATTGGCCCCTGGCGAGTAGCCAGAGCTGGATTGGTGTTATTAATTTTTTAAACATGCTAATTTACAGTTTAACACTTTCTAGGTAATCCTCCAAAATCAAGGCGGCGGAGTAGCTATGTTCGTTCTTTTTTTTGTTTCGACTGACCCCTATGACTGCTAACTGACGAGTCGCATCATGACTAGAGAGTGTCTCGTCGTGGAGAGTGACCGGGAGATTAGATACCTCCTTTAGCTTCTTGGCAAAAATACGCACCTCGCCCTCTATCTTGCCTGACGGGAGGCCTACCACAATACTAGTTACCTGATTACTCGTGATGATACTCATGAGATCTTGCATTAAATGCTCATTATTAGAGAGAGTCGGGAGCGGAGTGGCAAGTATATGCTCGGCGAGCGCGACCCCAATATGCACTGTCCCGTAGTCGATACCTAGGTAGACTGTCATATGAGCTCCGACTTGATCACTAGGCGTTTTAGGTAAGTCCCTGGAGGAGTACAGGTAATTAAGGTGAGGTTACGACTACCGTAGGACTGAGCGAGCGGGTTTAGATCGTCGGGTCCGGTTACGTACATCTGGGTAATGCGATAGGTATAGGTCGCAGGACCAGAAGTGATTTTGATCTCATCACCTACATCGAGTGTATGGAGAGTCGAGAAGATAGTGTGATAGTTGGTAGGATTAAAAAACTGAGGCAGGACTGAGTGTCCAAAAATTACACCGTTACCTAGGTCTCCTGGTTGTGCGGTGCCAGGATAGTGGATCAGTGACTCCTTGAGATCTGTGTGATCATCCCTGACTACCGCATTATTGATCCTAAGCTTGGGGATAGAGAGCGAATAGACGAGGTGGTCAAATGTCCCCTCAGATTTGTGGCCATACCAGACATCGGCGTTGGTATAATCGAGAGCAGTGTTAACAACCTCGGGTACGATGCTTGGTGTGTTGTTAGCAGCTACATTATTAGCCTCAGGAATTAGTGCCGTCGGGTCAGTGGTACCGAGGACTGTGGGACTAGTTGCAAACTTAGGTGCATAGATCTGCTCATAAGCAATGAAAGGGTAAATCACGGTAGTTACTGCGGTAAAACCTAAGGTTAGGAGGATTGAGGAGAGGATAACACGACCATACTCTCCCCTGGTTGATCTACGCCTCAGAGTATGACCTGGTGGAGCTTTGACGTAGACGTACATAGGATTATTTGGTGGTCACGACTTCTAGAGTAATTCGACTGGCATTATGCGGGAGTGCTACTAGGCGCGGAGGTAGGTTGGGAATGAGAGTTATCTCGCTACCAACAACTCCTGGGATACTAGCTAAGAAGCTGGTGGCTGATGGATAATTTTTGCCTTTGAGAGTTTGGGTGATCGATGAAGTGTCGAGTGAGGGTATCACGTAAAGCGT
>DALYFH010000001.1:26652-60389 GCA_031972135.1 Candidatus Woesebacteria bacterium | reverse complement strand
TACTTATTACTAGGTGAAAAACCAAGTCTAACTACCCTCTTTGCGATCGTCGTCATTGCCTACGGCGTCTATCGGGCAGAGCTTAAGCCTCAGCAAGATAAAGCATGAACGGAACCATACCTGGGATGGCTAGAACTTCTGTTCTGCGAGGAGGAGCGGCACTCTCGACAGTAACTACATATTGGATGCTTTTTTTGTCCCAACTAGGGTCTTCTTTTGCAAATTTCAGCCATGGATAATCTACCGCAATATTATTTACTACCATACCAAACTTTCCAAAAACTCCTCTATGTTGTTCTTCGAGCGGGCTAGCAGGATTAGGTGAAATAAGTAATTTTCCTCTTCCAATTACTATTTGATTATCTAAATCTACTTCTCCGTAATGTATGGGAATATAGATATACTCATCACTTCCTCTAGCTTCAATATTATGTTCCTCTAATTCCGCAGCTAACGCATCAACTGTATACACATTCTTATTAGTGAGCTGTTCTATGAATGCCATAATGGATATATCAGCAATTTATATCCCATAATTATACTCTTTTTTGTCAAGTTTACGGTTTCCCGCCTGGACCTCGTTATTGAGCGACCATCTTCCCACACATTACCTCTTCGTGTTACAATACACATCACATGAAAGCTAATCTGCATCCAAAATACAATTTGTTAAACGTCACCTGCAGTTGTGGTGCCAGTTTTACGACCGGCAGCACAAAAGACAGCATTGTCGTAGACATCTGCAGTAAGTGTCACCCCTTCTTTACCGGTGAGCAGCGTTTTGTCGACAAAGTCGGCCGTGTACAGAAATACCAGGCCAAAGCAGCCGCCGCTACAGGCAAAAAAGCCAAAAAAGATCGCAAATCCACCCAAAATGGTCCAGCCTCCCTCACCGAACTGCGCGCATCTCAAGCCAAATAGCTATATACTATCTCCATGTCAGTCAACTACTCTCAGCTCGTCGCGGACTATGACCAGCTCGTCCTAGACTCAGCAGATCCAGCCAATACAGACAAACTAGGAGATATTGGCGAGCAGCTCGCCGCACTCGAAGAAAAAATAATTCTCTCCAGAGAGCTCGTCAAAATCGATCAAGATCTTGCCGGTAACACTACCCTATTATCAGATCCCGATATGAAAAGCATGGCTGCCGAGGAGATCTATCGTCTCAATGCCGAAAAAGCCTCCAAAATCGAGCAGCTAAACGCACTCGAAAAAGCAGCGGTTAATACCGAGGACAAAAGACCAGCGATCATCGAGTTTCGTCCAGGTGCCGGTGGCGAAGAAGCCAAGATCTGGGTCAATGACCTCTTTCGCATGTACACTCGCTTTGCCGAGCTCATGGGGATCAAATACGAACTACTAGATGAGAACACCTACCTTTTTACTGGCCGTCCTAGCGACCCCTCACTGCCCCAGGGAGCCTACGGGCTTTTTAAGTGGGAGAGCGGCGTCCACAGGGTCCAGCGAGTCCCAGCCACAGAGGCTCAGGGACGTATCCATACTAGTACGGCAAGCGTCGCTGTGCTACCCAAAGTAGATCCCCAAAAACTAGTAATTAGAGAAGAAGAGTTAGAATGGCAGTTCTTCCGCGCCGGTGGTCATGGTGGCCAAAACGTAAACAAGGTTAGTACCGCAGTACGGCTTATCCATATCCCGACAGGCATCGCCGTAGTCAGTACCCAGGAGAGATATCAGCAGCGTAACCGTGAGATCTGTCTCGACCTCTTGCGTAGCCAGCTCTGGGAAAAACAAGAAGAAGAGAGGTTAGCCAAGCTAGATAGCCAGAGAAAGAGTGCGGTCGGCCGCGGCATGCGCGCCGAAAAGATCAGAACGTATAATTATCCTCAGAATCGTGTCACCGATCATCGCATCAACCTCTCTTGGCATAACTTGAGCGGTATCCTCGAGGGTGATCTAACCGACCTCCTCCGCAGTGTAAGTGTCGAAATGGACAAGCTCTGATAACTGTGATTACTCCCCCATTAACTCAACACTAATCTTCTCCGTCTTATCTTCCCTCCAGATCTCTATTTCAACCCGATCCCCTATCTTCTTTTTGCCCAGTAGCTCAGCGAGCCCATTCTCAACCTCCGTCAGTTTTTTTCCGTCAAAACTAACAATAATGTCACCTTTTTTAATCCCAGCCGAGTCCGCACTAGAGTCTTTGACCACTTCGACCACATATCCACCTGCCGGTACATTGTTTAATATCCCCTGCTCTTTTGAAATCATCTGGTAGCGTACTCCAAAGAACGGTCGATCAAATGCTCCAGTCTCATTAAAGTTGGATAGAGATTCTTTAACTAGATTAATTGGCAGTGCAAAGCCTATGTTATTAGCTCCCTGTGAGACCGCTACATTTACCCCTATCACTTGGCCTAGTGAGTTAAGTAAGGGGCCTCCAGAGTTACCTGGGTTAATCGCCGCATCGGTCTGGATCACGTTGTCTAGCTTCTCGGCAAATGAGTAACCATCCCCTGCCGTGATCCCTCGTCCGAGACCAGATACTACTCCAGTCGTCACAGTATGACGAAACTCCCCAAGCGCAGTCCCGATCGCTATGACAAAATTCCCGACTTTCAGTTTGTCCGAGTCACCCATCTCTATAGTCTTAAACCCACTCCCCTCGATCTTGAGTATCGCTAGGTCATTGGAGGGGTCCCTCCAGATCTTCTCGACCTGGTGCTCACTCTCATCCTTTAGTACTACTTTGTAGTCACTGGGCGTACCTGATGCGACTACGTGCTTATTGGTAACGACTAGTCCTGCCTCGTCAATGACAAACCCACTCCCTATATCCACCTGCTCAGACTCCACTTCGCCCGATGGACGTGAACCTCGGAACATCCCAAATGGGTCGAGGAAATACTGCTCTAGTATTGGGGTCTCACGCTTATAGGTAACTGTTACTACTCCGCTCGATACCCGCTCCGCAACCTCCGTCACCACACTCTCTTCGTTGACTATCCTCTGGTTAATCACTTCAGAGACGCTACTCGCACTCCCCAAATTAAGATTTTTCAAAAATGGTAGTCCCCAGATCCGCTCCGATACTGCCCCACCGATAAACACGGCCATCAAAAACACTCCGGACAATAATCCTATGGCAAAACCAGATCCTACCTTTTTCATAACAATCAAAATTTACTAGAAAACCTTCTACTTTTCAAGCTCAATCTACAACCTCGTTCCACATAGCCTGAATTACATCATCTTCAAAATCAAGTACTTTCAACAACCCAACATATATTTCATTACTCATTCCTTTTAATTCAACTATATCCACCTCTTGAGCTTTATTTCTAGGTCGTCTCGACAACTTGATTTCAAGAAAATATCCAAATGCTATCAATAGTTCAGGTTTATGCTCTTCAGCTATCAATGGATTACTATCCACATATGCTAATATTGCTCTATCATACTTGATCTGAAGATTTACATTCGATTCTCCGCTCATACTTGTACCCACTCTTACTAAGAATTACTTTTATCAATAAGTAAGAAATTGACTATTCAAATGTGATTGATATATCAGCTCTGGAATATATATGACTCTGTTGTGTCAAGGCATGTACTCCCTCGCTATCAAAGATAGTAACAATCTCAGGATTCTCGTCAGCCCAAACCACGATTCCCTTCTTGGCTGGAGCTCCAAAAACGTCAGGCAGTTTCTTGTGACTATCTGGCATCTTAGCTATGAATAATTCTTCTTCAAAAGATGATGTTTGCAGCAAAAAAATACTCGCGTGAGGTATCCTAAATAGTATTCCGACCGCTGGATTACCTCTTACATTTTCTAAATATAGCTGTTGTTTACTAGGTATTCCCTGATCGATAGATGTCACAGGCAATCTATTCATCAGTCCTGGAGAATTATATCCTCTCCCATTTATGTAAAGCGATCGCCCCGAATCCTGATGATCAAAAAGAAGATAGCTCATATAACAATATTATATCTGACTCGTCAACCTATAGAAATATTAAAAAGACTCTAGAGCTTTATTTAGCTGCTCATCGACTTCTGTCTCACCCTCTTTAGCAACTACGTCCTCGACTACCACATCTGGTGTTACCCCTTTTTCGCCGATCCAAGATCCCGACGGCAGTATCCACTTGGCTACCGTTACATGTAGACTCGATCCATCAGATAGGTCCTGCACTTCCTGCACTGTCCCCTTGCCAAAGCTCTGCTCACCCACTATCTTGGCCCTCTTATTATCCTGTAGCGCCCCTGCCACGATCTCAGAGGCCGAGGCAGACCCTTTGTTCACTAGTACTACTAGTGGTATAGAGACCAAGCTCCCATTACGGTTAACACTATATGTCTCACCACTATTCCTACCTTCTTGTTTAACAATGACCCCAGAACTCAAAAACTCGCTCGCCACATACACCGCGCCATCTAGATATCCACCTGGGTTATTGCGTAGATCTAACACTACTCCGGCTGGTCTCTTGGCTATAATCTCAGCCACCTTTTCGCTCCACTCCCGATCAGTCCTGCCCCCAAATCGATGCAGCTCTAGGTGAGCATAGCTCTTCCCTGCTTTTTCTACATAAGATAGTTCGACCGATGGGACCACTATTTCATCACGAGTGAGAGTTAGATCAAAAGATTTTGTAACACCATCTCGATAAATAGTTAGAATCACATTCGTTCCTTTATCCCCTCGGATATGTGAGACCGCAGTCGGTAGACTCATCCCTCTGGTATCTAGGTCTACTCCCTTTTTCTCATCTTTAATATGCAATATAAAGTCACCAGCTTTTACCCCAGCACGCTCAGCAGGCGAGTTGGCAATCGGCGCAATTGCAGTGAGTGTCTGCTCTTTGTACCCGAGTTCTATCCCAACACCAAAAAACGTCCCGTTCAGGTCTTCGTTTGCTGCTTTGTTCTCTTTGGGTGGCAGATATTGGGTATATGGGTCTCCCAGTGATTGAGCAAGTCCTGCCATGGCTCCCCAGGTCATCTGTGCATAATCAAGCTTACTCGGGTCTACATAAGATTTCTCTAGTCTCTTCCACACCTCCCAGAACTTACCAAAATCAGCAGCATCTACCGCTTCGCCTGATGGCGTCTCAACAAATCGCTTAACAACATTTGGGGCAATAGCCCTGCCACTGCGCCAGTCTGCAACCTGATAACCTGCCGCAAATACCAGCACTGCGAGAGCCAAAGTCACAAAAAAATTGCGGATCACACGATAAGTCAGCTTAACCATTGCTAAATCTTACACGAAAATGTCTTATACGGCTATACAGTAAAAAGATTAACTAATTTACGAAAATTTAGTTAGCAAAAGGAAGAAGAGCTAGCATGCGGGCGCGTTTAACAGCCTTCATGAGTGCTCTCTGACTCTTGGCTGAGAGACCGGTACGAGCACGGGAAAGGATCCGACCCTTTTCGGTAACAAATCGAGATAGTGTAGCACTATCTTTGTAATCAAAGCTCATTCCTGCATCAGCTTTTCCTACTACTGGCTTTTCTAGTCTTACTTTTTTCTTTTGCATTTTATTTCCTTTTCTAGTTACTATTAACTACTTTTTTAAAATGGAATATCCTCAACATTCACCTCGTCAGAGAGTGAAGTCTCGACTTTTTCCTCTTCTTTAACTGCTTTTTTGGTAGTCTTTTTGGCTGGTGTATCTGCAGGAGCGGCGGCAGCTGGAGCAGGGGTCATATCACCATTTGATGAGCCTTGCTCTTCTTCACCTGAGACAAAACCTGCCTGCGTATGCAGGTCATCTTCACTGTAGTTACCGCCACCATTGCCATCGCGGTTGCGGGTATCTAGGATCATCATATTTTCGGCTACGATCTCGGTTACTTCACGCTGTTGTCCATCCTGGCCCGTGAATTTGCGAGTCTGCAAACGTCCCTCGATATAGATGCGACGACCCTTAAAGAGGAGTTGTCCACAGATCTCAGCTAGCTTACTCCATGCGACAATTCGGTGAAACTGAGTCTCTTCTTGTCTCTCTCCCCCGTCTCCTGCACTCCAACTACGGTTAGTTGCTAGCCCAAATGTTGCAACTGCTGTCCCACTAGGGGTATAACGCACGTCCACATCGCGAGTTAGGTTACCGATTATCATTACTTTGTTTAGTGATCTAGATGACATATCCCCTCCCCAATCTATTAACTATTACCATAACTATACAAAATTAGACTCTTACAAACAAATATCTAACTATTGATTCGTCGAGTTTGAGTATTCTGTTTAGTTCTACCTGTGATTCTGGAGCGAGACTAAGGATAAAGTGCTCATAAACAAAAATACCTTGCTTGTTAATAGGATAGGCAGCGTGTTTGGCTCCCCAAGATTCGGCTTTGTTGATGTCGCCTTTATGTTTTTTAGCAAAATCTGCGATGAGTTTGAGCACTCTCTCACGCTCGGTATCATTATTTTCGGCAAACAAAAGTGTTAGTTCGTATGTATTCATATTGGGAGATTATACCTAAAAAAGGAATATCCTGCAATCATCGTAAAATGAGATCAGGAGATATAGTTGTTTCTTTGCCATCAGGATCAAAATACCTTGCCCAAGCGTAATTTTTTATCTTAGGCTTTAGATCATTGACTTTAGGATGAAGTAGTATAGGTAAGTACGCAGTTATTGGCTCATGAGTTACAGCAATAATACAAGGATAAGATCCAGCAATATGAGCAAATTCTTGAACTATCCTACTCTCTTGACCGAAATAGTCCATTCCATTTTCATCACCGAGCGAAGGTTTTAATATTGTATGTAGTCCCAAGCTAGTAGCTAAAGCAATGGCGGACTCTCTCGCTCTATCAGCCAAAGAAAATGCCACTATAGCATTTCCAGTGGTTAATATTCCCTCTCCCAAAGATTCAATATTCTTGGCTAATCGTAAAATTTCTTCTTTTCCAATCTCGCTTAAATGACCATTCTTTGCTTGGCCATGACGTATAACAAACAAATGTCTAACTGCAGAGTTATCTACTTTTAACATAAAGCTATGCTACCACCGATGTCAAATTTGACTACTTTCCTATCATATATTCAACTATATCGCCTTCTTGCATTACATAGGTCTTCCCCTCTGTCCTGACTTTTCCTTTTTCTGCCGCCCCTTTCCATCCTTTGTACTCTACAAAATCAAGATACGAACAGACCCTCGCTGAGATAAAGTGTTTAACAAAATCTGTATGGATCACCCCTGCAGCATCCGGTGTGAGCGTCCCCTTGTTGATCGTCCAGGCTCTAACTTCGAGCTCACCCGCAGTCAGGAACGACTGTAGTCCTAGTCGTTTATACGCTGCCGCAATTAGCGTTTCGAGCCCAGTCCGGCTAATGCCAGCAGACTCCAAGTATTCTTTTTTCTCAGATTCATCAAATCCCGCGAGCTCTTCTTCTAACTTGGCAACTATTGCTACACAATCTGACTCTTGGATCTCGACTCCTTTTGCTCGTAATCTCTCTACAAAATCAGTGATTAGGACTCCACTCTTCGCGACACCTATCTCATCAGTATTTAGGCAGAACATCTGAGGTTTGGCGGTGAGCAGGAATAGTTCTCTATCGACTAGCAGCTGCTCGTCATCTGTCAGATCTAGTTGTCGCACACTGTGACCCGCTTCGAGGTGTTTGTATATTTTCTCGATTGCCGCGTCCCTTTTCTCATCCTTAACCTTAGACCTGGTCCCTTTTACCTTTTCGACGGTTGCTAGGTCAGCTAGCTGTAGCTCTGTCTCGATAGTCAAATAGTCTTCGACACTGTCTCCACTACCTGTTTGGACTACGTTGGGATCCGCAAATGCACGAACGACATGGAGTATTACCGACGCCTCGCGAATGTGGGAGAGGAACTTGTTCCCTAGTCCCTCACCCTGTGCTGCCCCCTTAACGAGGCCTGCAATGTCCAAGAATGTAACGGTAGCTGGCACTAACTTAGTGGTATTAACAATCGTAGCGAGAGTAGCTAGCCGCTCATCTGGTACTGGCACTACCCCCACGTTTGGTTCGATAGTCGCAAAAGGATAGTTAGCCGCAAAAGCCTGCTGCTTAGATAGTAGTGCGTTAAAGAGCGTACTCTTCCCCACATTTGGCAGTCCTACAATACCAACTTGAAGTGATGACATATAAGCATTTTATCACCAGATCATTGATTTCTTTCATTCTCAATTTCTCTGCCCAAAACCTTATCTTCTAGACATTCCATCATAAGTTCCCACAGATAATAACTACTCGATCCTGTACCATGCGCGTCATATGCGTCGGAGACTGGATCCATCACATCTTCGAAGGTTTTAGCTTTACCAAAACCTAGCATTACTCCGTTTCCGTATTTTTGTATTATCCTCAACAGCTTAACCATGTTACCTAGTTTCTGGTCAGTTTCTAAATTATCAACAAATGCTGAAGTAAGAAATGTATCAAAATTTCTAGCTATTAGATATTTTCCGCTCTGACTCCATGCTGTTGGATCCCAATCAACTATTCCTGTTAATTTTTCTAAGTCTGCTTGAGTCGGTAAATCATTAAAATCTACTGTTAATATATCTTTATCAGTTATTTTTGAAATCGATTCGATAAATGTAGGTGTTAAATATTGATCGCTATGCAAAGCTAGCGCACATCTTCCTAAATTCACTTGATGGACAGCGTATGCTCTAGTCTTGGTTGGCTCAAAACCAGCAGCTAAGAGCTCTTGCATGACAATCTCGTGGTTAGTTTGCATATGAGTATTCTATCAAATCAGGTACTCTAGATACTAATATTCGGCCAAGTGAATCTCGCAAAGCAATAAATCGCTCTTTACGAAACTTAGGTAAAACAAACTGAAACTGGAATTCTACTGTCTTCTACTCTATGCTCAACTAGTGGTTTCTCGACATTTCTATCATTGTAGTCAAATCTTCCCAACTAGCAATTTAATTATTATTTCCGACTGTAAAATTTATTAATGTTCAACAACTGAACCGCAAACATCGCCTGGACGCCTTCATCCGCCATGTTTAAAGATAGCAATGTTTTTAAAATCGGGCCATAGAACGGTGTCGGATCAACCCTATTTCTATCATGATTAAAAAGAATTTTTCTATCAGAATCCTTGATATCGCCTACACTCATATAAACTTTCCCATAGATAACTCCATCTCTCAGGACGAGCTTATTTTTAAATGCTTGTTCGTAAGCATTTGGATTAACTTTTACTTTTATCCCTTTCCCTCTAAAGTCGTTACTTTCAACTACCAATCGAGGTATAGCCACAGCAACAAAAGGCAATTTTTCCAGTACGCTAGCAATCTCGCTTATTCCTTCGTCAGTAACTCTATAGGGACCATCTGAGTATCTCGGACCTACAACAGTAACGAGTTTACTCGCCAGCTCGCCTGGTGACGCTATCATTTTGTGTTCTCGTACTAAATCTAGATATCCCATAGGGAAGTATTATAAGAAATATATCAAATTATATCAATACCACAGTTATCACATCTCCCCCACCCGGTCTAGATACATTTCATCTGCTATAGTATCCCCTATGCTAGTAGACGCACGTAATCTCAGTAAACACATTGGTAGCAAGGTCCTTTTTGAGGGTCTGGAGCTATTTATCGATAATGGCGAGAAGGTCGCGCTCATTGGTCGTAACGGCCAGGGCAAATCAACCCTCCTAAATATCCTCGCAGGCATTGACCAAGATTTTTTAGGTAACATTAGCCGCCAAAAAAACCTCCGTACAGTCTTAACCAGCCAGGAGCATTTAAATACCAAGGAATTAACTGTTCTAAATTATATTCTCGGTAGTGTCCCTCATTATTTAGAGTATGAGAAAGTCATCAAAGAATATGAAGAAGGCATCCATACTAACCACGACCACTTCTCCGACGCTGTCGAATACTTTTCTAACAACAACTACTGGCAGATTAAAGACCTGATTATTGAAACACTCTCTAGCTTTCAGCTCGACACGAATCACTCTACAGCTCCACTTAGTACCCTCTCGGGTGGCGAAAAACGATTTGTCGAACTCACTCGCATGATGTACTCCCAAGCTGATCTCCTTTTAATCGACGAGCCCACCAACCATATGGACTACATCGGCAAGGAGCGTTTTATCTCCTGGCTGGACTCAGTCAAACAGGGATGTCTCGTTGTCACTCACGATCGTGACGTCCTAGGTCATGTTAATCGAATACTAGAACTCAAAGATAACAAGCTCTACTCCTATCCAGGTAACTATAGCGACTACTTAAAACAAAATACCCTCAGTACCACTAGCTCTGTTGTACTCTACCAGAATCAGCTTAAAAGGCTGGCAGAGGCCAAGAAAAAAGTAGACTGGGGTCTCGCCATGCGTGCAAAAAGTAAGGCTTGGAAAATCCGCTATGACCACTGGCAAAGAGACTATGACAAAATCAAAGCTGAGACAGTCAAACCTTCTTTCTGGATCGACCAGGACTCAGTTGCGGATCTAGACAAGAGTGTCACCGACTCTTACCACCAGTTCAAAGAAAAGAATGTCATCATCAAAACAAAGAGTGAGAAAGTAAAGCTCTCGCAACTCCTCAAGATTGAGCGACTCTCACTGGGATATGACGCCCCCTTGTTTAAAAATATTAACTTTAGTATTGGCTCAGGCGATCGGGTTTTTATCAAAGGCCGAAATGGGGCTGGCAAAAGCACACTGGTCAAAACTATCCTCAGCCAGTATACGAATCATCCCTGCTCCTCTACTATCTATGACGGCGCTATCACGCTCAATAAAAAAATAAAAATTGGCGAATATAACCAAGAGTTCGACGAGAACTATCTTCACCTCACACTCGAACAGGCAGTTAGTCATGCTTACCTAGAACTTGGCATTACCATTGATGATCGTGAAGTCAAAAAAATACTCTCCCAATACTTATTCAATCCAAGCAGCGATGGCAAGTTAAAACTGAGCAGTCTATCTGGTGGTCAAAAAGCACGCTTCCAACTCATCCGGATGTTAATCGGCGATCCCAACCTCCTCATCCTCGACGAGCCCACCAACCACCTCGACCTCCCCTCAATCGAAGAGCTAGAAAACGCGCTTCTCTCTTATCACGGGGGTCTTCTCTACATCTCCCACGACACCAACTTTATCAATCACATGAGTGGCGAAGTAATCAAAATTTAATTTTCTCAACTCTTACCAATAAAATGTATCCAGCGACACTCGTTGCCGGTTTCAACCCATTCTTATTCACTGTACCTTCTTTTATATATTTCCATTTAATCACTGCGCATCAAGAGTTATGCTATAATATAGGATATTGTCTCACTTCGTTGGTCGGATTGTCTTACTCTCCCTTTTGTCGTGTCTCAGTTCTCACTATGACTACTGCCACTCGCCTCGATCTCCTCATCCTCTACAACGGTAATACTGCCAGGAGTGCTACATCAAAATCAAAACAACCATTTCCTCTTAAATCTATTAATAATCCATGTAACGTCGCATATAGCTACTTTTTAGAATACTGCGAGCGCATAGGGTTATCCGCCGGCTTTACTACATCAAAAGACATCATTGGCCCAGGATTATGCTCTAGTTACTGGATCTATAGGCACAAAAAATGGCATAAAGTAAATGAACCATGTCAGAGTAATGTAGTCTACGACAAATTTAGTCCTCAGAGGATAGATGATGTCACTCTACAATCCCTCTTCTTTTCAAAGCGATCAGTCAAAAAGTATAACTCAAAAAAAGTCTCCGCGATCTTTTTTGATAAACAAAAAACACACTCCTCCCTCCTGACCCACACTATCCCCACTGCAAAAATTAATACTTTGTCAGTAGTTGATATTAAGTCAGCACTCAGCCTACTTACCAACCTAACCCTATCTACCAACCCTGGAGATTTTAGTAATGGCTTTATCTTAAAGGATCGCTACGGCGCTGGTGGCTGGCACGTCTACAAAATCGAAGGCGATAATAAACATAAACAAATTCAAAAAATTGTACGTAAAAATAAGGATACAAGCTTTATACTGCAGCCATTTGCCCTATTTGATCGTGGCTACAGTTACCAAGATGAACTAACCACGGCTGATATTAGACTAATCTACCTAGATGGACAATTATTTCACAGCTATCTGCGCTTCCCAAAAACCGGCGACTTCCGTTGCAACGAACACCAGGGTGGCTCATCTGTCTATATCAGAGAAAACGAGATCCCGCTAGATATCAGGGTCAAAGCAGATGCAATATCGAGTAGCCTCAAAACAACTTCGCTCATCGCACTAGATTTTATTGTGACCAATGCTGGGACCCCATATCTAATCGAGGGTAACACTGGACCAGGTCTGAGCTGGAACGAAAATATTAATAAAGAAGTATACATGGGCAAAAAACTCATCCGTGGAATAGTAGACCAGTTGGCTAGTAGAATGAGGGTCTCAAAAACACGATCAATCAATCACTCTCCGCACCCTATCCTCTACGCACCCAAAACATTACCAACATTGCAATCTGTATAACTCTTTTCGGCTATCAACTTCTTCATCGCTTACTCAAATGCCGCGTCAGCCCCCTCTTTCTCACCAGATCTTCGACCACTTTCGCTATTCTGTCAGCCAAGCCAGGATCAAACATCGAGGGAAGAATCGCATCACGACTCGGCACTATTGCATTTGCCAATTCCCTGGATGCTGCTAACTTCAACTCCATGGTAATTTTTGTTGCTTTTCCCGCTAACAATCCCTTAAAAAATCCCGGAAAAATTAATGAATTGTTAATTTGATTCGCAAAATCACTCCGTCCTGTCCCAACAACCGCTGCACCTGCAGCCAGAGCTAAATCTGGCATTATTTCTGGCTCCGGGTTAGCCATAGCCAGCACTATTGGATCCTTTGCCATTGATCGAACCATCTCTGAACTCACCAATCCACCTTTTGACACTCCGATAAAAACATCCACACCTTCGAGTGCTTTGCTAAGATCACCTTCGATTTGATTATTATTTGTATGGTGCGCAAATTGTAGTTTTAACCCTGTTAAATCACTGCGTTTCAATGAAACAATTCCTTTACTATCAAGTAACACCACATCCTTTACCCTATTTGCACCATGAAACGGTGCCAAGTGACCAGCTACTCTATCTAAGCCAAGTAGCATCTGTGCTACTGCCAACCCAGCCGAACCTGCCCCCGAAATCACCACTTTGAGAGACTCGTATTGTTTACCCACAACTATAGACGCATTATGCACTGCAGCTGTGACAACCATAGCCGTCCCATGCTGATCATCATGAAATACTGGTATTCCGATATCCTGCAACCGATCTTCGACCTCAAAGCACAATGGCGCCTCAATATCTTCCAAATTGATTCCGCCAAAAGATGGTGCAATCGCACGCACAAAGTCCACTAGTTGGTCTGCTGTGTGCAAGTCAACTACTAGCGGGACAGCCGACACATTCCCAAACTGCTTAAATAACAAAGCCTTGCCCTCCATAACAGGGAGTCCGGCTTCAGCACCTATATTTCCTAGTCCCAAGACTGCCGATCCATCTGACACAACTGCCACACTCCGCCCTCTCCATGTCAAATCAAAAGATTGATTAACATCTTTAGCAATTTCACGCGAAACTTGAGCTACTCCGGGAGTATAAACCAAAGACAAGTCCTCCCTATTTTCAACTGGGATCACTCCCACTATGTCTAGTTTTCCTCCATGTTTGCGATGAAGTGCAACTGACTGACTATATACATCTTCCATAGACTATATTTATACACCATTTTATCGTGATAAACTAAACAAATGACTAATGCCTCAGATATTTTTGTACAATCTTTAGTGTCTGAGGGCGTCGAGTATATTTTTGGGGTTCCGGGAGAAGAAAACCTCACTTTTCTAGAAAGTGTCCGAAAATCATCTATCAAATTCATTCCTACCCGACACGAGCAAGCCGCTGGCTTTATGGCAGCCACAATAGGTAGGCTCACAGGTCATCCTGGAGTATGTTTATCCACACTAGGACCTGGTGCTACAAACTTAGTGACGGCTGTTGCCTACGCACAACTTGGTGCCATGCCAACAATCTTCATTACCGGCCAAAAACCGATCAAATCCAGCAAGCAAGGACATTTCCAAATAATAGACACAGTGGGAATGATGCGCCCACTCACCAAAATGACTAAGCAGATAGTTGACGCCAAGCTTGTGGAATCCACCGTCAGAGAAGCATTCAAAATCGCCCGTGAAGAACGTCCAGGCGCAGTTCATCTTGAACTACCAGAGGATATAGCCAGTGAAACCATCTCTGATTATCATCTAGCTCCAACACATCCATCCCCTCGCCGTCCCATAGCAGAATCCAAATCGATTAAGACGGCTATACAAATGATCGAATCATCAAAGCACCCCCTCATCTTGGTTGGTGCAGGAGCAAATCGCAAACGTATTTCAAACATGCTCACTCTACTCATCGAGAAAACTGGCATTCCCTTCTTTACAACTCAAATGGGCAAAGGGGTAATATCTGAACTCAGTGCGTCATATTTAGGTACCGCAGCCTTATCTCAAAACGATTATATACATGACTCGGTTAGTCGAGCAGACCTAATCATAAACATAGGTCACGACACCATCGAAAAACCACCTTTTCTTGTACACACAAATGGTCCACAACAAATTATTCATCTAAACTTTTCTCCTGCCACAATAGACATAGTCTACAATCCTACTCACGAAGTTATCGGCGATTTGGCAAATGCTATCTGGCAAATTTCAGAAAATATCACAATTTCCAAAGACTGGGATTTTTCTGTTTTTAAACCCGTCAAAACTCAAATAGAGTCAAGTCTAAGCATCCAAAATCCCGCTTCTCCTATTAGTATCATCAAAGGTATCCGCTCAGTTTTAGATAAAAATGATATTCTCACTCTCGACAATGGTATGTACAAACTTTGGTTCGCTCGCCATTTTGAGACTTACTCACCAAACACTCTTTTATTAGACAATGCTCTTGCTACCATGGGAGCTGGATTTTCTTCAGCTATGGCAGCCAAACTAGTTTTCCCAGAATCCAAAGTAGTAGCCGTCTGCGGTGACGGTGGTTTTATGATGAACTCACAAGAATTAGAAACTGCCAAAAGACTCAATCTAGATCTAGTTGTAATAGTTCTTGTAGACAACACCTACGGGATGATTTCCTGGAAACAAACCGGTATGTCACTCCCAGATTACGGATTATCTTTCAACAATCCAGATTTTGTAAAATATGCAGAAAGCTATGGCATCACCGGACATCTTGTAGATTCCACGCATAAACTAGACGAAGTTCTCAAAACTAGCTTAAGTATTGGCGGAGTTCATCTCATCGCCGCGCCCATCGATTATTCAGATAACCAGTATCTAGGAAAAAATCATGACAACGTTTAGCACCACAAATCCAACAACAGGTAAATTACTAGAAACCTACAACACTCTTTCCAAAGATGAATTGCTTTCAAAAATTACACTTTCTCAATCCGCCTTTACAACTTGGAAAAAATCAAATTTTACAGATAGATCTAAATTACTTTTAAGCGTCGCAGACATTCTATTGGCAAAGAAACTAGAACTAGCAAAGCTCATGACAGATGAAATGGGCAAAAGAAAAGTAGAAGGTCTTGCCGAGATAGATAAATGCGTTTTAGTCTGCAAATACTATGCAGATCAGGCAGAGTTACAATTAAAAGATCATTTAGTGCAAACCGAAGCCTCAAAGTCATATATCAAATTTTCCCCACTTGGTGTTGTCTTTGCGATTATGCCCTGGAACTTCCCTTTTTGGCAGGTATTTCGTGCTGCTGCCCCCGCCATCATGGCAGGCAACACAATGTTGCTAAAACATGCCTCTTCAGTCCCAGCATGCGCATTGGCGATAGAAAATATTTTTAAAGAAGCAGGAGCTATGGATGGTCTATTTCAAACACTACTTATCAGTGGCGCAGAAACAGAAACAGTTATTGAGAGTCCATACGTTCGACTTGTCAGTTTGACTGGTAGCGAGGAAGCTGGCATGAAGGTAGCCTCACTTGCTGGCAAACACATTAAGCGCACTGTTCTAGAACTAGGAGGCAGCGACCCATTTATCGTTATGCCAGATGCAGATATCCAAAAAGCCGCAGAAACAGCCGCGACAGCTCGCATGATTGTTTCCGGGCAATCGTGCATAGCAGCCAAAAGATTTATCGTGCACAAAGATATTGCCAATCAATTTACAGATATTTTCAAGTCTGTCCTAGAATCCAAGAAAATCGGCGATCCAAATGACGAATCTATAGACATTGGCCCACTATCATCATCATCCATAAGAGATGCTATCCACGATCAGGTAACTCGAAGTCTCAAACAAGGCGCAAAATTAGTCACGGGCGGAGATATTAAAGATGGTGCCGGTTACTTTTATCCCCCAACTATTCTAAAAGATGTTACCCCAGACATGATAGTAGCAATAGAAGAAACATTTGGCCCAGTGGCAGCAATCATCACGGTAAATAGCAAAGAAGAAGCATTAGAGATTGCCAACAATTCACACTTTGGGCTTGGATCTTCCGTGTGGACAAATGACAATAGCACAATCTCATTTTTTACAGACAACATAGAAGCAGGATGTGTTTTTGTAAATTCAATGGTCAAATCCGATCCTCGCTTACCCTTTGGCGGCACCAAATTCTCAGGTTACGGTCGCGAACTATCAGAGTACGGACTCAAAGAATTTGTAAACATCAAGACTATCTGGATCAACTAATTAGATTGCATAATCGTCATTGCTTCCACAACTCTACTCACCGCACTAGCATAAGCAGACATCCGCAAATCTAATTTTAATCCTACGTGTTTTGCCCACATCTCATTAAATGCCGTATCCATCACGGATTTTAGTTTAGACAATACTTCATCTTTACTCCAAACAGCCCCATGTAGATTTTGTACCCACTCAAAATAAGAAACAGTTACTCCTCCAGAATTAGCAAGCACATCAGGTACCGACAGCACCCCTCGCTCACTTAGTATCTTGTCAGCTTCTGGCGTAACTGGACCGTTAGCCATCTCAATTATGGCCTTAGCCTGTAGTTGCCTTGCTACCTCACCTGTTATCACATTTTCTAAAGCAGCCGGCACAAGTATAGTAACAGGCAGTAGGAGTAGTTCAGCATTAGATATATTCGATTTTATACTTCGCAAGTTTGCATCTATTGTGATTCCATTTGGATCATATATTCCACCTTTTGAGTTGGATATAGCCACCACTTTATATCCGTCTTCACTAGCGAGTTTCGCGAACCAATACCCCACATTACCCATGCCTTGAACTGCAATACTTACATCGCTTTTTTTTAAATTTAGTGACCTAGTCAGGTTTTGCAAAGTATAAAATCCACCCATTCCAGTAGCTTCTTCTCTACCTTGGCTACCCCCTATCGCAATAGGCTTACCAGTAAAAGTAGCTTTCCAATTTGTACTCATTTTTTCACTACTCGATTTTGATTTGATCATTTCATCAAGCATCCAAGCCATGATCTGTCCATCAGTATTTACGTCAGGCGCAGGCACATCCAACCATGGACCAGCCCAGTTTGCACTCCATGCCCCATAAGCCCTAGATAGGCGTTCTAGTTCGTTTTTAGAAAGCTTTGTCGGATCTACTACCACTCCCCCCTTACCACCTCCATAAGGCAAACTCGCGATACTGCATTTCCATGTCATCCACATAGATAAAGCTTTAACTTCGGATTCAGTAACTCCAGGATGAAAGCGTATCCCACCTTTGTATGGACCTTTGCTATTGTTGTGTTCACTTCTATATGCCTGAAACTCTTGCTTACTTCCATCATCCATCAAAATATTAAGTTTCGTTTTATGTACTTTGTCCAAAGTAGATAGTTTTTCGATAGTATTTTCATCTAATTCCAAAATTTTCCCGATTTGCTTGAGTTGAGTCACTGCATTTGTGTATGGATCATCCATAAATACCTCCTGAAATTAAATACAACTTTACTCTACTCTTTTTATGCTAATAATCAATTATAGATTTCGAAAAAAATCTATATCACGACTCACCACGCTGTCCCACGACGGGCGCATATTATGGTCCGCCCCTGGATATTCGTAATAAGTATAACTTTTATCTTGTTCCTTTAATCTCTCATCTAGCTCCCTACTCCACTCAACTGGCACAGCATCATCCACTGTTCCCTGATGAACGACGAGCGGCATCTGGATCCAGTCTAGGTGGCGATCAATCGAGTACTTGTAGACGTCATACTCGGCTTCAAACTTTGCAATCTCACTCCGTAGCCACTTACCCTGATCATCTGCCTCGTCTGTATAAAACAGGATGTTGTAAGGAAACGGCTTGGACACCGGCGCCCAAAGTGTTACTCCCAATACTCGTGCTTGTCCACTTGTCCCTTTCTCCTTTACCCTTTTCCCTAGCACTTCTGCCACAGACAACATAATCTGTCCGCCGTTACTATGTCCCCAGAGATACACCCTACTCAAATCTACTTGTGGCAAACTAGATAAGCTCGCGATCAAATCTAGCATTTCAACTGGTTTTACTAGCCTTGCCCCTAGAGCGTTGGGATCTTCTGGATCAGACTCTCCATACCCAGAAAAATCAGGAGCAATAGTGATATAACCATTTTTCGCATACACAGCTGCGGCATTTCGCGTCCCCGTCCCAGTAGTATAACCATCTTTCTCTACATAACCTCTCGCCATCACCACAACACTCATTAGTCTAGAAAGGTTGGGTAGGTTTAGTTGTCCCGAAATCCGTCGCCCCTCGCTGGTGAAGTAAAAAATATAACTTGAGTACTCAGGAGTAGTACCAATCTCCTCTCCTAGTTCTATTACACTAGCGGGATCAACGCGTTCAACCAATCGCTCAAAACTGTATTTGTCATAAGGTTTTTCGACTACTACCACCTCACCTTGAGGATTACTTAGCTCGACGTCTATAGATCTAAAAAATACAAACCAACAGCAAAGTATGAATAAAACAGCAAATATACTATATGTCCACCATTTCATGTGCTTATCTTCTTTTCTTGATACTAACCGTACTAAGCATTTCAGAACTGAGTAGAAGCACTTGCAATCTAGCTATCATTAAATTCAACCCACTATCGGTTATAGTGTATTCAGTAAGCTCGGCAGCTTGTGGTTCACCATATAAATAGTCAAATCTACTATTACCCTTGTCGCCGATTAGTGTACCAACAGACGCAACGTCTCCCACACTAAGACCAAATTGCGCTAATAGCTTTGCATAACTGTACTTATCAGCTAACCCAAAAAATATCAGATCACTAGTACCTGTCTGTGTAGCAATAGCTAATCCATCAGGATTAATAAATTCCTCAACAAGTGATACTTCGCTTAACACACCATGTTCTAGTATCTGACTCATATTCAAAATTATAACTCATCACGCAAATTTAATACTTAATACTAATTGTATGTACCTAGATCTATATCCAGAGGTTGTTAGATTTTGGTGGCTCGAGTTTTGCCACCTTTATCCTCCAGCTTATAACCTAGCTTCTCGATGTCCATACGTATTTTGTCTGCTTGTGCGTAGTCTTTTTTGGCTCTTGCCTCATCACGCTGCGAGATTAGTTCTTTGATCTGCTCTGGAGTCTCGGTATTTAGCTCAAAGTTGGCATATCCGAGATTAAGGCCAAAAACCGCATCCCACTCTCGCATAAGATCTAGTTTGTCATAGTTAGGTATATTGCTCTTAACCATGTCCCAGAGCGTCGCAACCGCGCGCGGCAGGTCGAGATCGTTCTCAAGTGCCTCTTTAAACCCATTCTGATATTCTTCAATCTGTGCCGCTTTTTCACTTGATAACTCTGTTCTATTAGTCTGATCGCCTGCAAAACTCTGATAATATCCGCGGAGCTTACCCAGTGCTACAGACGCTCCTTTGAGCGACTCCCACGTAAAGTTAAGCTGACGGCGGTAATGACCAGCCATATAAAAATAACGCAAAGATAATGGGTCAAATCCCCGGCTCTCGATATCTGCGACAGTATATGCATTCCCCAAACTCTTGCCCATTCGACCGCCATCAACCATAAGGAATGCCCCATGTACCCACGTCCGGACAAATGGTTTTTTGCCTGTCGCTCCCTCAGCTTGCGCAATCTCGTTGGGGTGGTGGGTACTACGCAGATCCTCGCCCCCCACATGGATATCAAATTGCTCACCCAGGTATTTAGTGCTCATGGCCGAACACTCTATGTGCCAGCCAGGGAACCCTATCCCCCAAGGCGACTCCCACTCCATATCTCGCTTACCTCCACTTGAAGGGCTAAATTTCCAGAGAGCAAAGTCTCTGGGGTCTTTCTTTTCTTTGTTAGGCTCTAGTCTCGCCCCAAATTTAATTTGATCTAAGGTCGAGAGTTCGCCGTATTTAGCGCCGGTTTTTTCGTAAGCAAGTACATCAAAATATATCCCATCCTGTATTTTATATGTCAAACCTCTCGCTTCTAGCTCTTTGACCATCATGATCTGCTCAGGAATATGTTCTGTTGCCAAACACACTACATTTGGCATCCGGATCCCTAGCTTCTCCATGTGCTCATAGAATTCTTTTGAGTATCCCTGACTTATCTCCCAAGCCGTCTTACCCTCTTTTTTGGCAGCCTTTTCTAGTCTGTCCTCACCCTGACTACTATCCCCCTCGTTATCGCCTGTGAGGTGCCCTACATCGGTTAGATTCATTACGTGATTAACCTCATACCCTAGATATGCTAGGCTACGGGCCAAAATATCTGAGAGTGTATAAGTCCTAAAGTTGCCGATTGTAGGGGTAGAGTAAACTGTTGGACCACAGGTATACATCCCGATCTTGCCAGGATTAATTGGCACTACATCTTCGATCTGTCTTGTTAACGAGTTAAATAGTTTCATAAACCACATGATACCAGAAAACTCCGAAAACTCTGATTACCAGATTATCCAGAATTTCGGAAAACCTGATAACATCAAACTATGATTCGAGATGTCACAGATTTAGACGTCTACCAGCTTTCGTTTGAGGCTCTAGAAATTTTATATAACCTTGTCGTTAAAATCCCACATTCCGAGAGAGATACCATAGATCAATTAAAACGTGCAAGCAAATCTGTGCCCGCAAATATTGCCGAGGGTTTTGCCAAGAGATCATCAGAAAAGGAGTTTAAACGTTTTCTTAAAATTGCAATCGGATCTAGTGATGAGGTTGTGACTCATCTTCGAATGGTTACCATTACAGTACCAAATTTACAAACACAAGCAATGCAAGTCGCAGAGACTTTCACTATCCTATCAAAGAGGCTAAATAAATTACATTCAGTCTGGAGAACAGGCTATTTCTAAGTCTTTCAAATCTTCCGAGTTTTCCGAGTATTCTGAGTTATCTGAGTCTTCCGACCTTACCCCGCTCCCCACGCCTTATTCTCGGCGCTCGATCCCTGCGTCGCCGCCTTAAGACCGATGTCCTCCTGCTTTTTCTTTTGGAACTCAAATTCTTTCTTTTGCTCTTCTTTGTGCTCTTCGACCTGCTTGCGCTGCTGCTCTTTTTGTTCAAATTCCATGCGTGCTCTCTGCATTCCGCCCTCAACACTCGAGTCGAGTCCCCACTCACGAACGAGCTGCTTACGCAACATCTCGATCTCCATCTGATCCTTTTGACCAGATAGACCGCTGTATTTGGCAAAATCATCTTGAGTCTTAAAACCCGCTTTGGATAGATCTGAGATTGAACTGTCACTTTGACCTGTCCCTACCGTAGCGCTTTGCGCGGAGGGGGACTTACCCTGTTCTAGCTGTACCCCGACGGCATCCTTTACGATCTCCACTGGCTCGCTAACGACACTCTTAACGATATGCTTAGCGAGTCCCGATAAATTTTGACCGACCTGCTTCCACACGCTCATTACTCAACTATAAACCAACAAGGGAGTATTTACACTTATCCGAGATACTGACGGGCTACCAACAACAAGGTCAAGATCACCAAAGAATAGGCTAAAGTCTTGGTTAAATCCTTGACTACGTAGTGGCTAGAGAGATATTCAAATTCACTACGATCTTTCTCAATCTGCTTCTCTGCTATTTTCAAACTAAAGTTCTGCAGTCTATATGCAGATTTTATCTTTTCTTCGCGAGTCTTTTGCCTAGTCATCCGTACCTTCGTTATATTCTGTATTGCTACGCATATCTTCTTCTATTAAGCGTCGCAGATATACCGCGCGTGGCAATCTCTTCTTTTTCGATACCCAATCAAGAAAGTTTACAATAGATGGTGAAACAAAGAAGTTAAATCTAGTATCCATTTGTTCAGTTGCATAGGACAAAGCTAGGCTTAAAGCTTCTTCTAGATTTTTATCATTGTATCCAATTACCTGCAATTTATCTGATTCAAGTCCTTTCAAAACATGTGGGGTATTCTTGCCATCTGGTCTGTATAAACATATAACAGGCTTACCGAGTTGTAATGCAATTGCAATTTCATATCCTGCACCTAGGAGTGGAATTGTTGTTTCTACCACTACTACGTCTGCTTGTTTAAGCCACTGCGACATTTTCTTTGCGTATAACTCAGCATCTTCTGGTGTTTCAGTTTCAATATCCTTTAGAGTTCTTACTAACGAGTGATCAGTAATCAATTCGCCGTTATGTTTCTTTATAACTGAAGTAATACTTTTATAGTCGTTTTTATTACCACCCAAATCACCTATGAAGTGTACTTTCATAACTGTCTCCTCCTAGTTTCGCTCATTATACTATTTTGCACCAAAATAATCATACTGTGAAGGTATATAGTGTTTCGACGCTACAATGAGTATCGATTTTGGTGGGTAGTCCAACTCCTTTGTTTCAATTGTAATGTTATTCTTCCATAAACCAAGATCTGTATTTACGTATACAATACTTTCTCTGATTAATCCTGCAGCTTTAAAAGCATAGGCGAAATCTTCCTTTGAAAAATATTGATAGGTCTGTTTACTTTCAAAAGGCCAAAGCTTGGTGTTTAAATATTTAAACGTCACGACAAACCAACTAAAATCGCGATATTTCATCGTATAAGTACTTTTGGAATTATCTACACGCTTGTACTTTATTGGCCAAAGTGAGAAATCACTAACAGCACTTTCAAAATAGCGAGCGAGAAGTTCGTTGGTAATCCTAAACTTTATCTGCTTTTTGCTGATAACCATTTTTGGCGCCAACCCATCGTAGAGTATAAAAGT
Organism: Candidatus Woesebacteria bacterium; assembly: GCA_031972135.1. Lineage (GTDB taxonomy): Bacteria > Patescibacteriota > Microgenomatia > UBA1400 > UBA12108 > GWF. The sequence goes on along the minus strand of DALYFH010000001.1, from coordinate 37,154 downwards.
ACCCTCTTCTGTCAACATCTTCCCAATTTCAACGACTAATTCACTGATACGTTCTTTTGCATATAGAACCTTATCTTCAGGATAGTATCGATTATCCTCGCCGATATAAGAAGAAAAAACTTCATGAAGAGTATTGACCGCTACTACTAGGTCAAATTTATTGTAGTACTCTTGTAGCATATCGTGTCTTAAATCTACTTTGACAAATTCTGCGTTGATGTTATTTTGTTTAGCAGCAGACTCCAACATAGCTTCATCAAAATCAAATCCGTATAGTCGTAATTTTTTAGAAAAACCTGAGATTTTAGCCAGCTGCTCTATAAGTCTTAATAAGTGACCTTCACCTGTACCTAAATCCAGAATGTGTATCTCATCTTTTTCTGGAAATTGATCTACAAAACGCTGTAATACAAAAAGCAATTGTGGCACTACCAACGACTTGCCACGTTTCCTAAAAAATCCCACTAAAAGTGAATTACGATAAAACTCTAAAAAATCTCTTAATAATTCTTTCATTTTGACAATTACACTGCTCGTCTAGTCAGCAGTGCCTGGTGTAATGTAACTTCGTCTGCATATTCTATCTCAACACCGGTCGGAAGTCCACGTCCTATTCTCGAGATAATCAGCGTTGCACCTGCCTCGCCGGCAGGCAGGTCCGTTAATGCTTGCTTAATGTAGAGTGCTGTCGCCTCCCCTTCTAAGCTCGTATTAGTCGAAAGTATCACTTCACCTACTCCTCCACTCTTTACTCGCTTAACCAAAGTATCGATAAACAGCTCTTCTGGGCCTATGTTGTTAAGCGGTGAAATAGAACCATGCAACACATGGTATAGCCCCTTATAACTCCCTGACTTCTCGAGGGCAATTACATCTTGGAATGACTCAACCACACAGACCATTGATGAGTCACGACTCGGGTCGCCACACACACTACACTGTTCCTGGTCTGTTAGGTTGTGGCAGATACTACACAGCTTGGTCATCTTTTTGAGATTAGAGAGACCCTGAGCAAACATCTCTAGGTCACGTTGTGGCATCCGCAGTAGATAAAATGCTAGGCGTAATGCGCTACGTCGGCCGATCCCAGGAAGTTTCTCAAAACTGGATGTTACATCCTCTACGATCTTGGGTAATTTCATCTCAATAGCTCTACTGAGGTTGTCCGCCGCCCATGCCACCTAGTAGCCCCTTGAGGCCACCTGACATCTCCTGTAGCTTCTTGGCAGCTATCTGCTGAGACTTTTTGATAGCATCATTTAAGACTTTAACTAGTCGCTCTTCGTATTTACCATCAATAGTCACAGTCTGGACCTTTTGGTCAGCAGTCATGACTACTCTTATTCCGTCCTCTTCGACTTCGATCACCTCGGCCTGGAGCTGTTTCTGCATCTGGATCGCTTGGTCTCTAATCTGCTTGAGCTGAGATACCTGACTACCCATTTGTTTAAATTTATCAAACATAAATTCCTTTCTTAACTAAATATCGCTATCGCTTCATCAATTGTATCACCCAGATCAACTGGTGACACGTCTGCTTTTCCTTTTGAGGCCAGCGGAGTAGATGCAACCTCACAAACTACTCTAATTTTTCGACCCACTACATTCTCGAGGAGTGATTCTAGTTTCGATAACACCTTCTCACCCATGATCTGATCTCGGTGAAAACCATAAGCCACATGGATCGTCAGCTCATCTCCAGCTAGTCGAGCAGGCTGCGCCTTAGATAGCAGTGCCCCCATCGTAATACTATCTCCATTTAGACTCGACATTAACTTTTGCCACACGTTTTTGTGGTCACCAGAGCTTTCTACCTGTTTAACAACATTCTCAGTATCATTTTTTTCGGATTTACGGGGTGACGGATCTACGGATTTAATAGTTCCTATATCGGCACCCCACTCTATGATCACCATCTCAATAAGTAACTCAGGGACTGGGCTAAATGCAATTCGGCGCGCTACCTCATCGAGACTAAAAACTAACTTAATCAAGTCTTTACTCCCACCAGCAACGATTCTGTTTCTAAGCTCTTTCATGAGGGCGACTGTCAGATAAGCTAGATCTACCCCTCGTGATACTGCTAGGTGAAACTCGTCTAGTGCCCCTACACTATCTCGACTAACCACGGCCTCTGTGAGCGCAAAAACATTAAACCCAGCTACACCCATGATCGCTTGCTCTATGTCTGAGAGTGTTACTTCACTCGAGCTAGACAATACTTTGTCTAAGATCTTTACACCATCGCGAAATGACCCATCCACACTACGTGCTAGATAATCTAGAGCTTCTTCACTTACTTTCTTTTTTTCACCCCCAACCACACGTCCAAAACTGCGCTTCATCTCGTCAGGTGTGGCCTTAGTAAAGCCAATACTCACACACCGGCTCTGAATGGTCTGAGGGACTTTGTGGGTCTCTGTCGTACAAAGGATAAAGATCGCGTGCTCTGGTGGCTCCTCTAGGGTCTTGAGGAGTGCATTAAATGCCTCAGTAGTCAGCATGTGCACTTCGTCGATAATATAGACCTTATACTTAAGGTCACTTGGCGCGAGTCTAATCTTTTCTTTGAGCTCTCGAATATCATCAATCCCTCGGTTAGAGGCCGCATCTATCTCAATAAAATCTAGACTACCGCCATTTAGGATAGAGAGACATGCAGAACACTCATTACATGGCTCACCCATTTTCCTAGAATTTTTTTCGCAGTTGACGATCCTCGCGAGGATCCGAGCCGAGCTGGTCTTACCCGCGCCCCGAGGGCCCGTAAAAAGATATGCATGAGAAACCAAATTAGATTGAATTAGCTTATTAAATGCATCACGCACACTCGCCAGATCTAGCTGATCTACGGTTTTTGGACGATATTTAAGATACAAACTCATGTAACTACTTTACCACGTCGCGAACTTGGCTTGCAGTCGTATCTCACAACCAAAAAAATATTCGGAGAGCGTGTAGCTCGAGACATAGATCAAAATTTCAGCAGAAATTTATGATCGGTTTTTTGTGTGATGGTACGACGAAAAGATAAAAGTGAGCGGTGGCTATTCGTGATGAAACCCTAACAAATGCATGAGTCCATGCTCAGCTAGGAACTGGATCTGATCATCTATTTTTATCTGCTTCTCGAGAGCTTCTTCCACTGCCACAGGATAGCACACTACAATGTCCCCTAGCCGGAGCATCCCATCAGGTGACGAGACAAAGGGCTCATCATCTTTTTGGTCATTGAGCGGAAAAGATAACACATCGGTGGGCCCTGGTAGCTGCATAAAGTCGAGATGGAGCTGGGTCATTTTGCGCGCACCCACCACCTGCACCTCGACCACTACGTTATCTGTCAGTCTATGGCGAGCCAGTACTTTGGTCAGATGCTCTCGCAGTGCTACTCTATCAAACGGGAACTTGGCATCGGCGATAATGTCGATAGTAATCATTTTGACAATAATTCTTTTACCACTTTTGCAACCGTACTACTATCTGCTTTGCCTTTTAATTCTGTCAAAACTAACTTCATCGCATCGCCTATTACTAATCCTGTTTTGCCGGATAACTTGCTACTTACTACCTCTCTTACCTCTTCTTCACTCATCATCTTGGGTAGATACTGCTCAATGACTGACAGCTCAAATTCTTCAGTTTTGGCTAGTTCTTCGCGTCCCCCAGAGCGATAAGCGAGCACACTCTCACGTCTCTTTTTTGCTTCTTTGGTCAAGATCGCGACTTCGTCAGCCTCTGTCATCTCTGGTTTGTCAACGAGTGCATATTTTAGTGCAGAGATCAGCATGCGAACAGCCGAGAGACGCGCCGAATCACGCGCCTTCATGGCGACTTTCATTTCCTCCGTAAGCTGCGAGAGTATCGTCATACTTATTTTTTCTTGGCCGCTGCGCGCTGCATGCGATCCACGTATTTTTTACGACGAATTTCATTATTACGTTCTTTGCGTTTCATTGCATCAGTTTTGTGAAACTCGCGGTCTCGCACTTCGTCAATGATATTTTCGTTCAGAACTTTTTTCTTAAATCGTTTGATCAAAGAATCAGCTGATTCGTCTTTTTTTGCTTTGACTATGATTGGCATATAAGATTAAAACACCTCCTTAACAAAATCCACTACCTCTTGTAAAGCGAGGTTGGTCGGATCCTTAGGACTCGATTTGTCTGACCCATTGAGTAACATCTGTTTAGACGGATGCAAAAACCATTGGTCAGGTCTATCGTGCTCTAGTATTTTATCATAAAGTACTGTCAGATCGATGTTTTTCTCTGGTACTACCTTAATCCTCATATGTCCGTAGTCTGGATGTTTGAGGATAACTAGGGTATACCCTAGCTTTTGGGCAATCTTAATCACCTCGCTATTAGCAGATAGTATTGCAATTCCCTTCCCCACTGCCCAGCTAAATTCTTCTCCTGTCTTGATTTCCTCTTCAGCTTTTACCACCTGCTTGAGCCGCTGATAAACCCCGTCTAGATACAAGAAAACATAACGTGCCACTGCCTCGTTATCCATGACTCCGAGAGAATGTAGTGGTGGTATTACCTCATGTAGGGTATAGGCGTATCGTACTGCTAGCGGCTCGTCCCAGCCTGAGTCTTCAAAGCGGTCTATCGAGAGTGCAAACTCAGTCATCCTCTTAAGCGCAGTATCGCTAGGTGGGACTAGTCCCTGAGCTACCAGGTTTTCATACACTAGTTTGGATCCACAAGTCTCGTATCCCCCCGGCATGTGATGGTCAAATCTGCCAAATCCAACATCAACGTGTACTACATCTGGGTCAGAGTCTACGGTGAGGTTTTTGTACGTAGTACTAGCTGGGATAAATTCTAGATGCGCATCCCCATAATGCGATTGGTCAAAACGGATCAGTAACCAAAGTGAGGTAATCGCATCGAGATCTGGGTTTTTGTGGGTGACTAAAGTCTTGGACATAAGACGATTTTACACTAACCCAAGCTAATCAATCCCATCTAATGGATATCTAAAATTAGGTAATGGTTCATTCACAATATTCCGTTGCTCTGTTAAAACATTTCTTGCCCCATATCTAGCTTCTAGTTCTGTCTCAGCAAAATTAAGTAGAGTTCGTGCACGTTCTACCATCATGTCCGCACGTGCTCGTGATGGAGCACACCTAGAATCAGCGGCATACGCCAATGCCTCTTCAACTACCCAGTTTAAGATTCGAAAATCTCCACCCACACCAGTATTTGTTAATTGCCTACTTAGAGTCTCTAATCCCGCTGCGATATCTAATGCACCCTCAGGCGGGTTTTCGTCAAACATGCTTACAATATCAATATGATCACGGCTTGCAATATGAACACCTCGTCCAAGAATACATCCCACAACAATTTCCATCGTCAAAGAATTATTTGCAAGAGCCTCGGTGTACTTCTGCTCCCAATCAATCATAAATAGACATTATAGGACAATATCAAACTATGTCAACAATCTCACTATCACCTTTGCCAACTTATCCGAGTCGTGGCGCACCATACTCCTAACTAGATTGTCTCCTTTTTCTTTTTTTATCTTACCCTGTGCGAGTAATTTTTCTCTAATTACTAAGTACTTAGCACTCGGTACTTTCGTCTCGTCTAGATCATCCTCTACCCACTCTGATCCCTCTTTTTGGTATGCTTTGGATACTCTGGGATCTATTGTTCGATCAGTATTAACAATCACATGAGTCAGGCGTGATAGTGGCAGATACTTACTTAAGTCATCTAGATAATCTGAAGCCTTATATCCATAGCTCTCCCCTCTTTTAGTCATGACATTCAAGACAAATGCCAGCTTGGCATAGCTACGACTGATAGTCTCTACCACTCCCGAGATCGCTAGGTTAGCCACAGTATTAGTATAGAGATCGCCTGGCCCGAGCACGATCAGATCTGCTTCCTGGATAGCCTTCTTCGCTTCAGGATCTATCACTACTTGTGGGATCGTCCGAAAGCTAATAATACGCTCTCGCCCACTCGTCCCCTTCCCTACATCTATCCCATGCTCTCCCAGGACCTCAGTCCCATCAGCATAAGTCGCGAGTAGTGACACAGTCTCGTATGCCACAGGTAGTATCTTGCCTCTAACATCTAATAGCTCGGCAGTGCGCTTGATTGCCTCGCGCTGACTACCCGTAATATCCGAGACAGCCGCCATAAATAGGTTGCCAAATGTCATACCCGAAATCCCGACTCCCTGATAGTAGCGATAGGAAAATAGTTCTCGCAAGAGCCCTTCGTTCTCTGCTAATGCGACCATACATTGTCTAACACCAGAGGTAGGTAGAAGTCCAAACTCATCCCTTAGTACTTTATTACTGCCGCCATCATCCGCCATGGTAACTATTGCCGTAATATCTAAATCTGGATACTTTTTTAGTCCCCTAAGAACCGTATATGTCCCTGTCCCACCCCCGATTACCACTACCTTTTTCATACAGGCAAATCATAACATGCAACGAGAATTATGAGGAAAATGTGTTTTACAACAAAAAAAGTATCGCAGGCCGTGTAGGCCGAGATTGAGGTCGCTGCGACACCAGTCGCAGATAGACCGCTTTTTTAAGTAAAATACATTTTCCGAGATAAAAAGCTAGCTGAAAAAGATATCTTTAATCGTAATCACAATCAATAGTAGGATTAGTAACCCCATCCCGACCGCATTCACATACTGCTCGACCCGAGCAACCCGCTTTCTTCCAACAACCTTTTCGAGAGCTACCATAAGTAGTCTCCCACCGTCGAGCGCAGGGATCGGTAGTAGATTAAAGATCGCTAGGTTAAGGGAAATGATGCCGACAAATCTAAGTGTCACCTCCCATCCCATCGAAACTGCCTGCTGCCCAACCCGTACTACCTGCACAGGCCCACCAACATTTTTAATCAGTTCTGATGGATGCGAAAAGATCCGCAAAAATTCTCTACTCCACCCTATCGCTTCTTTAAATCCCTCTACAGTCCCGACAATTGGCGCTTTATACCAAGGCAGTTTCTCATATTCAAATATCGGCACAGTCGACACAGCCACACCGAGTGCCCCTTCTCCCGCTGGAGGGTTTTCTCTTGGTACGATCTCTACCACTCGACTAGTATCAGTACGCTTTCCATTAATATCTACTTTGTTTAGCCACAGGCTTACGTTTTTACCTTTGCGCTCTTTGATCAACTCCACAAACTCAGCCGAAGTTTTTACCTCTGTCTCATCAATTTGGTAAACGACTTCGCCCTGCTCTAGGTTAGCAAACTCAGCCGGAGTATTTGGTAGTACGTCGGAGATCATCACCTGCTGTCCTACCTCTTTTGGCACTCCATTGATCGAATAAATCGTCGAAAAAGCTAGTATGCCAACCACAAAGTTAACAAATACTCCTGCCATGATCACGAGTGCTCGCTGCCACGCGGGTTTTGCAAAGAACATTTTTTTGCGCAAAAATGGATTTATCTTCTCCCAGAGAGATGGGTCATGATCCTCGCCAGCTAGCCGTACAAAGCCACCCAGAGGGAGCCAGTTAAAGGTAAATTCTGTCTCGCGCCAGGTAAAAAGTTTAAAAGCCTTTGGTGGTATCCCGATCCCAAACTCCTCTACTTTTACCCCAAATAATTTGGCGACAACGTAATGTCCAAACTCGTGAAGGAGGATAAGAAGTGATAAGAGTAAGATCGTAGTCATTCAAATATCATACCATCCATTATCCGATTTTCTGAATCTCCGACATTCAGGCTATCCGAGTTTTCCGGTTGTCTGAATTAAAGGACTGCAATAGCAATGACTCGGATATTCTCCCCAGTCTTACCTGATACTGTTTTGGCTAGTTTTTCGATAGTCTGGCTACTGTCTCTGAGATAATCTTGTGACATTAGCTCTTCGATAGTTTCTGGCTTCATCGAGGCTACCTGCATTGCGATCTCGCGACCTAGATGCTGAAAATCCTCTGTCTTAGCCACAAAATCTGTCTCGCAAGCGAGCTTAACTAGTGCACCAACTCTGCCATTAAAGTGGACATATGAGAACACATACCCTGCTTCGGTGGTGCGATCGGCTTTTTCGGCTGCGCGAGTTAACCCTTTTTCGGTGATCCAGGCTTTTGCCTTTTTCATATCACCCTCTGAGGCGGTCAGTGCCTTGCGTACGTCCATAATCCCTGCCCCTGTCTCCTCGCGGAGCTCTTTAATCTGATCCATTGTTATTTTTGTCATATTGTTCTAATCCTAATTATCTTTATACTTTGTAACTTTAACTTTAGGCAGCTCTCTTGGCGAGCATTAGTCCCTCTTCGACTGCGTGGGTAACGGCAGTCACTAACATGACAACTGATTTTAGTGCGTCATCATTAGCTGGGATTACCTTGGTAATTCCGTCTGGGTTACAGTTACTATCACAGATCGCAACTACTGGGATCTCTCGGAGGAGACTCTCATGGAGAGCTGTAGTCTCACGGGTTGGGTCCACAATAAAGATGACTTTTGGTAGATCTTTGAGTGTTACTACACCGCCGTACATCCGGTCTAGACGATCCATCTCTTTCTTGAGAACAACCTGTTCTTTTTTGGTGTATTTGCTATATGCTCCTGTCTCAAAAGCTTTGCGCATATCTATGAGACGGTTTACTCTGCCTTTTAGCATCTCCCAGTTGGTAAAGAGACCACCTATCCAGCGAGTAGAAATGTATGGGACGCCGATCCGCTCTGCCTCAGCCTTAATCGTTGGTGCAGCCTGACCTTTGGATCCGACTAGGAGGATAGATCCACCTTTGGCTACGGTTTCTTTGAGATAATCGCAGGCTTCTTTGAGTTTTTCGTGGGTCTTGATTAGGTCAAAAATCTGTACTCCATTTTTGACTGCATAAACGTACTCGTCCATCCTGGGGTTGCGACGTTTTACTGAATGTCCAAAATGGACTCCAGCCTCTAGCATTTCTTTGAGTTCGGGGAAATGGTAAGCAGTATTTTCGACTTTCTTCTCTACTACTTCTTTACTTACTGTTTTTGGCGCTTTAGCTGCCATATGTTTATCTCCTTATTCTTCTCTAGGACCCTACTATTGCAGGAGATTTGTCTCTAGATGTAGATTTTTATAACTTGAGGAATTATATCACAACTGTAGATGATGTCAGTTACTATCAACTACATTTGTATGTTTCATATCCGGGACAACGGGAGTAGCTTTTTCAGTTTTCTCTTTTGGCTTTAAAATGCCTGCAACTAATGCTGCAAAACCTGTAACTTGGTTGTAATATTCCTCAGTTGTGAGATTGTTTCTCTTTGCTGCTATCTCTTGAGCATTTTCAAATGTTGACATACATACTCCTTACACACATAACAATTTAAGAGTATCTCATACTCTCTCTGACAAATCAATATGCCAATGCTTAGCTCACCATCCAAATAGCTTATGTCTTTCTATGCGCATTTCTTCGGTAAAAGGTTCTCGATATCCTTTTGTTATATAGAACGTATACATCATTCGCCAAACTACATTGCGGAACATCGGATGTAACATTAAGTCTGATTCGACATCGTGAGAACCTGGTTTTTCAGGCATAGTCATTGCAAGTTTGTGGCATTCTCCATCAGGCAGGCGATAGTCACAGGTCCCACGCCGCCAGGTACTTCTACCGACACTGATGCTTTTTGATATACTTCTTTTGTCATATCCCCTCGCGGTGCGCCCACATCTATAACTACAGCCCCATCCTTTACCATCTCAGATTTAATGATTCCCTCCTCGCCCACTGCACTAATTACCACATCCCCGCTCGTGATCACTCCCATATCGTCCCCTCGCTCTACTCCTATTACTGTCTTCCCAATCTTATTTAGCTCAGACACTACGCCACTCCCGACAAACCCTTTAGCTCCTACAACTACAATTTTCTGATTTCGTATTTCTAATTTCTGACTTACACCAATTTTATCCATTACTTGCAAAATTGCTGATACCACCGGTGGTACTACCCCACTCGCCGGATACCTGAGTCCATCTACATCTTTACTAAGCGGGATCGCAGACAGGATCTCCTCCTGAGTCTCGCCATTTAGTCCTGGTACCGGGAGCTGGATCATGAGTCCAGTTACATCTTCTCTCTCAGCAATAGATTGTATCTGCTCCCTGGTAACCGACTCTAGTCTCACTACCTCAAAATCTATCCCGACGCGTTCTGCTGCCTCTTGTTTTAACCTGGTATAAAGCACGCTCGCTGGATCATTGCCCACTAAGATACTCACAATTCTAGGTTTTAACTCTAGCTTAGATACCCGCTCGGCTACTATTTCTTCGATATTCTTTGCAAAACCTTTGCCATCAAATTTCATAACTATGATTATAACCTGGAATAAGCAATTATACGGTAGTGTAAGTAGGATTAAGTGCTTGAGATCGTATGTGAGACTTTGAAAAGTCTTGCAACTAATAAGGTCGAATCTCGACGTGCATCTTCCTGACTAATTCCCAAAGTGTCATAAGCCTTAATAAATGGTCTAGGCTGACTCCCG
>DALYFH010000001.1:4188-26642 GCA_031972135.1 Candidatus Woesebacteria bacterium | reverse complement strand
ATGTCTCCCTCCACTCCAATGACTTCATTACTACCTATAGTTACATCTACGGTATGAGGACTTCCTTCGTTTTCGCCGCTGTTCCAACCCATTAACGCGATAGCGCTTAAAGTATCGCCAGCCTTGTAAGCAGGTTCCCAATTTTTCATAAATACCCAACTATGGTCGGGATTATGCGCGTTTCTCGTAGGATCAAAAGTAAGTTTGTAATCAAGTGCTTTGCTCAACTTTTCAATTTGTCCCATTAGGAGCAGATGTGCAATTGTCCCAACTGTATGCTCGTTTGGTATGGGCGAGGCAAAAATCATCTCTAATTGCTGCTGAGTCGGTCTAATCTGATTCAGTGTCTTTAACTTTGCCACACCATCGCGATCCTCACTAAAATAGCCAAGCTGTATGCCTGATAGATGAGGTACTAGCTCAAAACTATGCATTAATAGATCTGTAGATTTGTCTAAACTACTAACACCTCCCCTACTAGTAATAGCGAGTGAATTCCACTTATCTGTCTGGTTATTAAAAGTACCTTCGACCTGGATCAAACTATTGGTATCGGTAAAATCTATCTTCAACGTTCTTCTTCTGTTTTTCGCAACAACGACAATACCTTTTTCATATCCTTGCTGTTCTGGTTTACCTGTCTTGATTTCAAAGTCGCTACCTGGCTTTGCAACCAGACCAGCTACCCATTCGTATCCTTTTGGCAGTGCTTCAGGCCGTAAAGCGTTGCTCATCCGAGAATTATACCAATAGACCCATAATCGTCAACATGTCAAAACGCTACACAACTAATCATGAATAGGTAATTATCTCTCAATCGTCAAATACCTAAACTTCACTCCTCTCTCCACGTGCTCCTGATCCATTATCGCTTTGGTAAAACCAGAATAATCAGGGAAAAATGTATCAGCATTAGGTGCTTCGTCATCAACCACCGTCAGATACAATCGGCTTACATATGGCATGGCTAGGTTGTAGATCTCCCCTCCTCCAATTACAAATATCTCCTCACTCCCGTGAGATTTCTTGGCTAGCTCTATCGCTGCCTCAATAGTGCCGACACCACCACTACGGCTCAGGATAATATTGGTGCGCCCTGGTAGCTCACGACCGATCGAGTCTCTAGTCTTTCTTCCCATAATGATCGGGTGCCCCATGGTAATAGCTTTAAAACGCGGCAGATCCCCTGGGACATTAAATATTAGTTTATTAGCTTGCCCTAGCTCTCGGTTTCGCCCTATGACTGCAATAGCACTAATCATCTAGAACCCACCTACAACTGTAATATCCCCTTTGATCGGCGGATGTGGGTCATACCCCTCGAGCTTTATATCCTCAAACTTAAACTCATCAATATTTTTGATCTCTGGGTTAATCCATACTTTGGGGAAAGCACGGGGCTCTCGTTTTATCTGCTCTTTGCACTGCTCAAGATGGTTTTCATAGATATGCACATCACCAAAGACGTGCACAAACTCGCCTGGCTCGTACCCAGTCACCTGCGCAATCAGCATGGTAAGGAGTGCATAAGAGGCGATGTTAAAAGGAACTCCTAGGAACAGATCAGCACTGCGTTGGTACAGGAGGAGCGATAGTTTTTTGCCAGTTATATTTATATGAAACATCGTGTGACATGGGGCAATGACCATCGAGGCGCCATGTGACCCAGACATCTCATAGATACACCCTGCATTCCAGGCTGATACTATGTAATGTTTCTTTTGTGGGTACTTTTTAATCTTCTCAATTGCCCATCCTAGCTGATCTACCTCCTTTACTTCACCAGTCATCTCATCCCGCGCTGGCCAGTTGCGCCATTGCACGCCGTAGACAGGACCCAACTCTCCCCATTTTTCGAGAAACTTTGGATCGCTCTTAGCTCTCGCCATAAACTCTTCAAATGTCAGAGGTTCTTTTGCGCTCCCGTCTTTTAGTGCCCATTCATATTTTTTATATGCCCATTCGTCCCAGATATGTACGTCGTTATCTACTAGGTATTTAATGTTAGATGATCCAGAGAGGAACCAAATAAGTTCATGTATTATCCCTCGGGTAAAAACTTTCTTTGTCGTAAGAACAGGTAATCCCTGAGATAGATCGTATCGGGCAATCCGACCAAACACACTCTTAAGCTTGACGCCTGTCGAGTGCGATACCTTCCACTCACCGTTATCCATGATGTCTTGCATCAGGTCGAGATACTGATATTCTGGGTGGCGTACATTTTTTGTCATACTTTGAGACCTTTCTTATATTTAATCAATTTGTCTATAATGAGTTTACCATGATCTAATTACTGCTCTCATATTATTAAATATGATTGACGCAGATGATTTTCAGCGCGGAGCGTCTCCTCTGGTGCAAAGTGGCCAGACCTGCCTGCGCAGGCAGGTAGCTGTGAGCACTGCAAAATCACTGCGGCAAGCATAAAGACTATAACAAGGAGCATTCCATGTCACTACAAACGCAAGATCCAAAAATATTTAACGCAATCGAAAAAGAAAAAAAACGTCAGTTCGAGGGACTAGAGCTGATCCCCAGTGAAAACTATGTGAGCGAGGCAGTACTAGAAGCAATGGGCTCAATCCTCACCAACAAATACTCCGAAGGGTTTGCTGGTCATCGTTACTACGGAGGAAACACCCATATCGACGAGATAGAAAATGAGGCAGTGCAGAGAGCCAAGGATCTCTTTGGCGTCGAGCACGTCAACGTCCAACCCTACTCAGGTAGCCCTGCCAACTTTGCCGTCTACCACGCTCTCCTAAATCCTGGCGACGTAGTCTCAGGGATGAACCTCCTCGATGGCGGTCACTTGACCCATGGCTGGAAAGTCAGTGCCACAGCCCGATATTTTGAGTCTCACCCCTACCACGTCCTACCCGAGGGTATCGTCGACTACGATGAGTTAGAAAAGATTGCCAAAGAGCAAAAACCCAAACTTATCTGGTGTGGTGCGACAGCTTATCCGAGAGTTATCGAATGGGCCAAGTTTGCAAAGATCGCTGACAGTATCGGCGCTTACCTCGTGGCCGACATCTCTCATATCTCAGGCCTTGTGGCAGCCGGAGTACACGAGAGTCCTGTCCCCTACGTCCACGTCATTACCACGACTACTCACAAAACTCTGCGCGGTCCCCGTGGTGCCATGATCATGGTCACCAAAAAAGGATTGGCCAAAGATCCAGATCTAAGCTCAAAAATCGACAAAGCAATCTTTCCTGGACTGCAGGGTGGCCCACACAATCATACGACCGCAGCGATCGCTGTAGCACTCCGAGAAGCTGCAACTCCAGAGTTCAAAAGTTATGCCGAGCAGATTGTCAAAAATACCAAAGCACTAGAGTCAGAGTTTAAAAAATCTGGGATCAACATGGTTTCGGGTGGGAGTGATAACCACCTCATATTACTAGACTTAAGTAGTAATGGAAGTCTCGGGAGTCAGCTCGAATATGCGATGGATGTAGCGCACATGACCGCCAACAAAAATACTATCCCTGGCGAACCCAGCTCCCCATACTACCCATCCGGTCTCCGGCTCGGCACACCCGCACTCACGACCCGCGGGTTCAAAGAAAAAGATATGATAAAGGTCGCGGACTGGATCACCCGTGTCATCAGACACATCGAAAAGGATGTGCTGCCAAAAGAACAGTCCGAGCGCGCAGCCTTTATCAAAACCTTCAAAGCCAAAGCAGATCAGGATCCATTCCTAAAAAGTATAGGCAAAGAGATCAAAGCCTATACCAAGGACTTTCCGATACCAGGGATAAAATAAGATCGCCTTACATTTGACATATGCCTTACATTTTGATAATGTAAGGCATATGCAGACATCTTACACAGCTACAGTTACCAGCAAAGGTCAACTTACGCTACCCAGTGCTTTTAGGCATGCCTCAAAAATTAAGCCAGGTCACAAGATTACTATCTCAGCCCACCCGACCAAAAAACATCACTACACCCTCGCCATTTCTCACAAAGTACCCAGGATTTCTCTTGATCAGGCTTTTGGGGCACTACATAAACCAGGGATGAAATACATACCTATAGAGGAAGTTCGCGAGATCGCAGGCAAAGAACTAGGCAAAAAGTATGCTATTACTAGACGCTAATATTTACCTTCGCTATATCCTCAATGACAACGAAGCTCAGGCCAAAAAAGCTCAGGACTTAATCAAGCATAACGAGATATATACCGACCCGACAGTTATAGCAGAGACTATATGGGTTTTTACCTCATATTACAAAGATGAAAAGGCGTCATTTATCCCTGCTCTCCTCGCTATAGTTGAACTAAAAAATAACAAGTCGACCTCAAAAAAAGTTATTATTCAAGCACTCGAATACTATTATTCCCACAACCTCTCATATATAGACTGCTACTTGTATTGTTTAGCAATAAATAAAAGCCTATCTCTGACAACTTTTGACAAAAAACTCTCAAATAAAGTTGAATGAGCGAATGAAGGCGCAGGGATATTTTGCAGTCAAAAAATTTTGCGCAGGACGGGTAGTCCGAGCACGAGGTCGCTGAGTCAGTAGACTCAGACAGACCGGTTTTTTGCGCAAAGTATCCCGAACCCAGATTGAGCGGAAGCATCTATCTCACCACCTCGCAAACCATCATCTCCCCCGGCTCCACCTGCCCAGGCACCCTCTTGGCATCTGACAAAAATACCTGAAACCGATTAATGTATGGGTAGAGTAAGAATATACTCATTGCTGCCATCCTGATACGGGCTTCGTAAAGCGATAAAAACAGCTCAGCAAAGATCTCACGATACGACTGTCCCGCACGGTATTTATCGTAAAATGCTTTTGGGACCCAGATCCTCCCGTTCCCCCTCGTAAAACTAGCAAACTTATCCGCTAGCTGCTCGATCTCAAAATCTAGATGCCATACAAATGCATGAGGTCCCATCACCCAGGCACTCCTGACAATGAGCGCGTTAATAAGGATATGTGCATCTTCTTCGAGTGCATGATTAGCTATTCCCGACTCATACGATCGATCCCCTATCCGGTCCCGTCCCACATGCATTTTATCGGCGGCTACCAGTGCCCATTGCAGCGGGATCCCCGAACTTAAGTTGACAGATAGGTCAGCCAGCATCGGCTCTTCGTGAAAGAGGATAGTGTACATTGCTGCCCTCCAGGCTTCGCTATGAGGGGTAGTATTGCCAAATAGTCTGGATAATAGCCATGCCGAATACATCGAGTGTGAACGGCGGTCTACTAGGTTCCCTAGGTCATGTGTCATACCAACTAGGGTTAGGAGCGCCTCGCTCTGACTATCATATAATTCCCCACCATTGTGGTAGCTCCGCCCGGCTCTCGCGAGCAGCTCGACCGCAGTCCCTGTCACCCATAGCGTATGGCGATCTGTGTGGTCATTAAACCCATGTGGTAGCTCAAGGTCGAGTACAGGTCCGACGTAGTTCCATACTTTACCGAGGCCTGCATATAAATAAGCTAGTGCTTCTCCTTTACCAGATAGATGTAGATACTCCCCAAAATCAAATATTTGCTTTACCCGCGGTACTTTGTGGTTAGTCAAAAAGGGAAAGTCATCTCGGTGATAATCTATTCCCACAGAGTTAAAGTACTCCCACATCCCCTGCCCATCTGCACGACGTAGCTCATCACTACCAACAAATGGTGAGTTAATGTCTATCGACCACTTAGGATTTGCCTGCACCATATCCCATACATTTTACACATGATATCAATACTCATTTAATGTTCAAATTCAAACGAATGTTTCGGTTCCTCACTTCCGATACTGACAAATCCTTCAATATATTAAACTAAATAGTATCTATAGATTAGTAAGTCTATATCATATAAAATCCTTACTCACCATGAACGAACAAAAGTACGAATACTATATTGACTACAATTCATTAAGAATATCTACAATTAAACCAAAAGATTACTCAAATCTCCTAAATAAAATATTACTGTGTCGTCACGGTAAAACAAGCTATAACACAGACGGACTAGTACAAGGTTCTACTGATGTTCCACTTTCTGATATAGGGATACAGGAAACAGAGAAGGATGCAGCCACATTAAATAAAAAGTTACTACCTATCAAGCATATCATTACTAGCAATATGATGAGAGCGAAAGAGACTACTACTATTTATTCCAAGTACTTAAATATCACGCAGGTTACATCTACACCATTGTTAAGAGAATATGGATCCGGAATATGGGAAGGAAAGAAGATGATTGACTTAATAAAGCATGACACCTACCACAATAAATGGACTGAAAAACCGATCACATATTCTTTTGGGAATATACCTGAACATGGTGAGTCATTTGTAAGGTTTCTAGAAAGAGTATGTCAAGGATTGTCACTCTTACTCGAACTGAGTAATAGTATAAACAACGATGAAAAATTACTTGTAATTTCGCATGCAACGGTTAATCGTGCAATTAGGTTTTTATATATGCTTTCGTGTGATGCTGGAGAAAATGTTGCTGTACCAACTGCTCAAAAGTACGAACAACATTTCTTCTATAGTCAAAACGGTGATTTCATCAAAATACCACATAGATATTTTGGGATCGATACCACCAACTTTAGCTTTGTTAAGTAAAAATTCCCCTCACCAGGTTATATTCAGTCTGTATTTGCAGGATAGACTCTACGGTTCCTTCATGAATGGCCAATATACTCTTATCAGGAACTGCCTTTAGGATAGCGTTTGTCTTAGACAACGAAGTATGGAGATCACTTTCCCCACCATAACCACTAACATGAAAAGAAACAATTCGACTTTTATATTTTTCAAATAATACTCTAGATAGCTTCATGCTCTTATCATGAGTGTAAACATGGTTTAAATCTAATACAAACTTAGCTGATGGCATAGTTTTAAAAAGAATATCTAAATCTACGACGGACTTACCAAAATATTTATTCTTATCCATATTTTCTATGGCAGCAGCACTCCCAAAGATACCTTCGATAGTCTCACCATTCACGATTGTGTCAGGGTGAAAGACTATATACTCTGCGGATAATAATAATGCAAAATCATTCAGTTTATTTAGTAGTTCAGATGAATTAACATCATAACTAATGTCCCTAAAAGGGGCATGGATCGAGACTTTACTAAAAATACTAACTTCGTCCTTTATCTTTAAAATATCTGTTTCAGTCAAATTTAAGAATTCCTCGACTCTACCAAAGTTGAGCTCAATAGCTTCAGTTTCAGTAGCACTAATTATTTCAATAATTTCGTGAATATTTAGTTTATGTTTGAATAAACATCCTGTAGAAAATCCTAACATATATTTTATTGTACTCTTATATAGTCATCTGTTGGGTTAATTAGTAATAAGTTGTTGTGATCTTTACACTGCATGCCACTAACCTCAACTAAGTCTCCATTTCCAGCACCTGCGATGAAGTCATATTTCACAGAAGAAACATTGATTACATCGCCTTCAATAGTACGTATTCTATAGTTTGTCGGAGTAGAGAATGCTTCGCTATCGTCCACTATTGTACCTCTAATATTCAGACGTTTTTCAACAGTTGCATCGTAGGGATAACTAACAGGATCACTAGGATTTCTGAGTATTTTAATATCTAAGTATGTGCCAGATGGATCATCAGGAATGTAGATTCTAGTCAACTCATGCCTTCGTCTTCTCATATCCTCAGGAGTAGATCTCACCCGTGATTGAGACCTAAAGGTTTTACCGATTTGGGTGAGATTCGCTAATCTCTTCATGTTAGACACATTTTGAATTCCATGAAATACTAAGTCTATGTCTTTGAAATTTCTATTATCTCTAGAGACCAGATAGCTCTGCAATCCCCCATATAGCCCTACATCCATAGGATCAATGCCTTGAGTCGCCAGAAATTTAAGCGTTGCTTTTAGCTTGTCTCTCAATAGTTCTGGTGCGTTATGCTTTCCTTGTAGTATTTCCGATAATGATTCTCTATGATCGTATACTCTGGCTATCTCCTGCTTAGGTACATGAATGAATCTTTGACCTGTAGATGCTCCAATATGATAAAAGAAAGAAATAATTTCTTGTGCCAAGTCAGTAAAAGATGATTCTTCCCCTGGAGTACCATCAAATATTTTCTTAGAGTGATACGTATCATCCTCAAACCTTAGTCTACTTCCATCTTTGTCAGGGAAATATACGGCAGATGCCTTAACTACTCCTGCATGAACAACCCCCTCTGAACAAAAAGTTATTCCTCCTGGGCCGACAAAATTAGTATAAGGCGAAATATCTGTTTCTAACAAAAATGCCTCCTTTTGATGTTTGGTTTCCGTCTCATCCTAGCGAGACTGCTGTTACTTGAACCAAAAGCGAGACAAGTCTCACTTAAGTTTTAAAGAACTATACATAATTTATACACACCTGTCAACAAAAATGCCAGTTTAAATTTTACCAACTAAGTACTAGAATAGTCCGAATATGACAGAATACAGTGCTAGGATTATGATCAGTGGCGAAACAGCGGGTACTGGCGGCAGTACTACATCAAAAATACTTTCCGAGGCTCTTGGTTTGCCAAACATATCTGGTGGAAAGTATTTTCGTGGATTAGCAAATCGATTTAACAGATATGTATTTGATAATAATCACCGTGGACTTGATCATAATTATCAAAATTTTCTTCAATTGTACGAACATGTATACAAGGAAGCTGGTTTAAGTGGAGTTAATCAACTAGTCGGTGATGGTTTTGCTGAAGGAGCGAACGGAGATGAACTCGCGCAATTTGGTGCTGCAATAGAGAGAAACTATGAAAGAACACGTCATGTAGATAAAGTTTGGGACTACGCTGTCGAACAAAATACTATATTAGATGCCCTATCAAAACCAGGATACGTTTGGGAAGCAAAAATAGCAGTACTAGCACTAGAACTAGACCAAATGCAAAGCCTATTACCTAAAAATGATTATAGTAATACTCCCTACTTCAAACTACTACTTACCATCGATCCAAAAACAGCAGCTGAACGCGTCGGCAAACGTGAAAATCGAGTAGTCAAAACCAGTGAAATAACACAACGAAGGGATCGCGATTTCGCTAGATTTGGCGAGTTGTATACCATAAACGGGAAATCAATAAGACACAAAGATTTATCTATACATGCCAATATTAGGATTGACACTAAAAATATCGAACAGGTAGAGGTAGCGAACATGGCGCTAAGATGTTATCTTGCTACATTAAATTCTTTATGCGAAAAAATACCATCAGTCACGCTGCCAATCATCTCGCAAATTACAGCCACACTCCCCTTAACTCGGAATTAACTTCTTAAATAGTTAAAGTAGAGCCAGCCATCTATTTAGATATAGACTTCAACTAGTTATTGTATTTATTTACTGTATCTATAATCATTCTTCCCAGAAAAGGCGTCGCGTTGGCCATATTACTATCAACGATATTAGTGGCGTGGGTTAATCTGCTCAAGTCATCCCTACCATCAATTCGCAAGTTGATATTTCGATACACAACTTTCATTGATAGATCTTCTCCTGGGAACGCTCTATTTAGCCTACCTAGGTCTTTAATTAGATGTTGTTGACGTATCCCATTAATTGACCTCATCGATGTTGTATTAGGTCCCAATATACCTGCCTCTACCAGTTTGTTTACAGTTCTTTCGTCGGCTAGTATGTGTGCTAGAGGTAATGAGCACCCCATCCATACTGCGTTATCCCACAAAGCTGTCGTGTAGTTAAGTAGCACCTCTCCATGGCGGTTGACAGGTGCTACTGCCACACCAGATGCGAATGCATCATAGACATATCCACCGATTGGTCTATATTTTAACTTTTTACTGTAGTGCTCTGCTATTGCACGTGCTGGGGTACCATCATCTGGTTTTTTTAATATCCCGCTACTATGACCAAACGGAGCATTTAGAGTCTCTGCATTACTCATATCTAATCCGAGTAAGTCCATAGTAAGCACTGCATGGGGCGGTATTTCCCCTGCTTCAGCAAGAAATGTCAAAGACGGTCTTAGTATATGTATATAATCAGCCAGCTTAGGCTTTAACACCTTTTTAGGATTCTGATGTTCAACTTCTGGGATATCTCCGTCCATCTTCAACATTTTTAGAATGATTTCACCACCATTTAAAACACTTGATAGTGCTTCTTTCTTATGTATACCTGTGCTGACTACTCCTACTTCTTTAGTCATAAAAAAAGCCCGCTCTCGCGGGTCTCTCTGAAGATTATTAACTGACCTCCACTTAAGGGGTCACCTACAAAAAAACCGATGTGTACTTTTTTACCCATCGGGAGTTGAGTATACACAATAGATACTTACAGTGTAAATATATCAATATATGTCAATTAGATACATCGTTCCCTTTTTCCACATACTCCAAAAGATCTAGGTTTAGCCAAAAGAACAATTCCTCTATCTGACTAATAGACCCTGGATCCTCACTTGTCATGGTATTTAACCAGTGCTGAGCAAGTACTAGCCTCACATCTTCTACCCCTTTCAGCTCACCATTTAATTTGTCTCGCAGCGCTCGACCTAACTTGATAACCCGAGGCATACGCTCGACGACCATATCTACACTCTCGTCTTCGACTATCTGATATAACTCCGACCTATGGTTAACTGGGTTCTTTTCTTTTGCCACTAGAGCAACTAGAGTGGGTAATATCGTCCCCGCCTCCGCTGCAGCCTCCGTAGCCCAGTTTACTACCATCATTAGCTTATTCCGCTCTTGATCACTCATCTCCTCCCAGTTAAGTAATCCTTGGACTATAGCAAAGAACCCTACGTCCCCTAATTCACTGAGATAAGCTTCATCTGTTTCTTCCTTCTTTGCCTTGATCACCTCTCTCACTTCGCCGATCAAAAGCTGTGTGATACCCTCCATCCCACCATACTTATCAAACACCAACATTCCAGGTCTCTCTATCAAAAAATTAATAACTTCTACAATCCCAGGCTCAAAATCGCCAGACTGAGCCAAAACAGCACTAAAGCTGCTCTCCCTGTAGTTCAGTATTTGATTACTTAGTTCGAGATATGCACTCCTCGCACTAAGTTCTGATTGCATTATTCACCCTTTCAACCAGCTCGGCCTTGGCAACCTTTAAGTTTGCAAAATCTAGCCGGTCCGTATCTACCTCGATTATTTTGTAATCCCTATGATTCTTCGCACCCGCAAGCCACTCTCTATTTACCCTCTTCATCATCAAAAAATATTCTGGGTCCACTGTCTCAAACTCACGCCGAGAATCCATTGTCCGCTGGATAAGCTCGTCATCGCTAACTGTGAGATAGACCAGGAGCTCAGGCGCAGGGGCTACCTCCCAGTCGAGCGAGCAGTAGTATTTTTCATACTCGGCAAAGTGTACTTCACTCATCCTCCCGAGGCGTCGATTAGTCTCTGCATAACAATAATCCATCTCGGGAGATACGTCTTGGATAAATATACAATTATTATGCTCACAGTGAGCTTGTCGAATCTGCTCATGCTTCCGTCTTATAAACCATTTCTGCGATTCCAAAAAGTTGCGCTCAGGGTCGGTGTAGCTCTTGGTTAAATATGGGTTATGTTGCCAATCCTCATAACTCTCAACTACTTCTTTACCCATCCTCCTCATGCCCTCTGCGATCACCTTTACTGCCGTAGTCTTACCTACCCTCATCGAGTCCGCCATCACCTCAATCCGTACTCCTTCGCCTTTCTCTCTCTTTCTCAAATACGGCATCCCCATTACTCTAGGCTACCAGTCACAACTTATCATGACAATAACTCGATTGATATCAAAAACAAACAATTCTCTCAAATCAGGAGCTTAACCTCTGCGTCTTATGAGAATTAATACTGTTGACCCGAGCAGCACTAACCCCAAATACTCTGCACGTCAATTTGTGTAGCAGCATGAGAAATGCCTCCAGAAGCGAAGCATTCTGGGAGACCAGCAGTTGCTGCCAATAAAAATCACTAAGATCAGCTACAATAATAATCATGAGAAAATGGATTACTGAAAACTTCTACACACTTATACTACTCGTTGTCTTGGTAGGGATAGGGATCACCAATTTTTTACCTAGCCAATATCTAATAGGCTGGGATAATTTTTCAGTCCATCTTTCACCGATAACGAATATTTTCCGGACCATTTTTGCAACGTGGCGAGCATACCGTGGGCTAGGGAGTCCCAGTGACTCTGAGGTAACCGACATCACTCGACAGCTGTTCTACATAATCTTTTCATTCCTGCCCACACAATCACTCGATCAAATCTATATATTTATTACATTAATAGTTGGGACAATCGGTGTTTATCACCTAATAAATACTATCTCTAAATCCACAGCTAGCAATAATCCTAAAGATAAACTTTCTTCTTTCATAGCCACCATAATCTATTTGTTTAGCTTAAATACTATTGGGACTTATTTCTTTCCAATGCCAATGTACACTGCTCGTTTTGCATTCTTTCCATGGGCCATCTCGGCTTTCATTAAGTACCTCCAGTTTCCTACTTTCAAAGGGTTATTAATATTCGGTGTTGTCGCCTTCTTAACCAGTACTTCTTACTTAACAGCTACAGTATCAATCACACTTTTCATTATTCTTGCAATCATTGCATTAACAAAAGTAAGGCAGATAAAATCTTCTTTACTTCTTTTCTTCATTTTCTTCCTTGTTAATTCTTACTGGTTATACCCTTTCCTTAACTATACATTCAACAAATCATCCCACATTCCACTAAGCTCAGTATTTACGCTAGTAAATGAAAATCAGCTTAATGAATCTCCTTCACATTTCAAATGGCAACACTTACTCTCACTCTATCCCAGTTTTCTACATATCAATTCTGCCTCAAATCTAGAAGATGGTTCGCCCACCACATTACATCCCTACAACAATCTACTTAATCCAAATGACTCCAACAACTGGCCATTATTTATTCTTACCTTTCTAGGAATCTTTGGTAGTCTACCCGCGATATTTAGCAAAACTCGCTCATGGGCACGTTTCGTTCCACTACTTATCGTTTTGTGTTTATTTATGCTGAGCAAAGAGTATTCACCCCTAGGTCAGTTCTACAGCCTACTTGGAGATAAAATACCCTATTTTAAAATACTATTCCGGTTTGGGGATTCTAAATTTAACTACCTTTTAGCACTCGCCTCATCTCTAGGAATAGGTTTCGGCATTTCATGGCTTAGATCACAATCTGCTTCAAAGATTTATCGCAACGCTATTTTGTTACCATTTTTATTGATCGCAGCATCCTCAATTCACCATTTCTACCCTATCTTTAAGTCAAGCCTAGTTAGTGACATTGTATATACACATATCCCACAACCCTATTTTGAGATTGCTAGTTTTATTAACAAGGATCCTGATAATAGTCGAGTTCTACACCTACCAGTTGATAAGCTTTCATATTTTAAGTCGCACAGTTGGGGGTACTTTGGATCTACTTTCATAGCATTTTTGCTTGAAAAGCCTCTCCTCGATCGTGCCTTCGCTCCAGCCAGTCCCACAAACGACAGCGTAGATTTGCAAGTCATGAAAATCGCACAAAATTTTCACAACCTCACAGATGAGTCTGCGATAATCGAACGCCTTAACCAGTTTGACATGTTACTCAAAATTACTAATACGAAATACTTAATCCACGACCAAACTATATCGATAGACAATATTGAAGAAAACTTAAAACTCTGGGGGGAGTTCTCCCCAGAAGACTACACTGCTCTCATCTCTGCCGCAGCTAAAAAAGGAATAATCCAAAGCAATAAAGAATATAATGTAGATGTTTCTAGTCCTAATTCTAAAATTACTCTATACCAGAAAACAACACCAAATCTAACTACGCAGACTCTTGCAAAAGTTAGTCCACTATCTACCCTTCAAGATCAAGCTCTACAGGTCACATCAGATTCGAGAGAATTCTACTACCAGCAAAATACCAACAGTGCGTACTATCCATTCCTCCAAACTTCAACTGCATTTACTAATGCAGAAAACACGCTTATTTCTAAACTACCAATCAATTTTGAGTCAGGCATTATCCAAGCCGAAGATCTAGGTAATACAACTCATAATTATCAAATTTATTTATCAAAGAATGAGACAGATATTATAATCACGATTATTCATCTACCATACCCCTTTAATAACGAATACCAACCAGAATCTACCAATATTGTCATTCCTCTATCAGATATTGCTGATTATCTTAACAACACTTCATCACTCACAAACTTTTCAACAGACTGGCATACCTTACCATACACTACAATCAATGATTTACGACTAGTCGTTAACAATATAGTTCTCCCTCTCCCTCATACAATTCAAACAGTGCCACAGTATATAACCACTATCACTACCCAATCTCCGCCATTCAATCTAGAGCTTTTAGGAAAAGACAAAGTGATAAATCTAGATATGGATGATCTCCAGTACACTCAAAATCCTAACTGTTTCAACGACAGTAGTCATGGTTATCAGCACGATCTTAGCATTACTAGCAGTGAACTAACGCTCAGTACTACAAACGGTACTACTTGCCTAGCTCAATCACTCCCAACCACCACTGATAGTTCGTACTTCGAACTAGAGTTCAACACTTATATTAAAAATTCAAATCCAAGAACAGCCAATTACTTTACAACTTGTCTACTAAACGACTCTAACGAATGCTTAAACAATCACAATACCTTTAATCAAACAGTTAAATCACTTACCATAACCCCCTCAACCTTCCCTAGTACACCCACCACAACTCTGCTTATAACACTTCCCACGATCGGCAATCAAACTAGCTCTCTTTCTCTATCCCCAATTTCAACGACTTACTACAAATCTCTGTCTAAGTATGAGGTCGACTTAACCGCCGTTTATCCTCCGGCTAATCTCAATAATTCAGCAAATCAAATTGTCCTACCAAAATCACTCTCTGTAGGTAGTTACTACTTTAACCCCAAGATAGACGCCCTGCGCACCTACAATGAGCCCTGCAAAGACGAAAATGCCCATCGTACTACCGAGTTAGGTGCATCCAATAGTACGATCGCTATCATGGAGAACTGCAGTAGTGGACTCTATATCCCCCTCCCATATACACCTAGTCATTTCTACTTATGGAATACTAGCTACAAACTAGCTTCAGGCAAATACCCCACGTTTTTACTAGCCTCACCAACCAACTCTTACCTTCAAAGCTTCCTTTCCTGGAACCAGGGATATCCTAATACCAAAAAGCTTCCCGACTTCACTCAAACCTCTATCTTCTCCTATTCACAGCCTGGACTATATGAGAGTACGCCTCGGCTCTACACACTCTCGCAAAATGGAGAGAACAAGGGAATATTCGAAATTAACAACTTTAATATCATGGAGCTTCCTACTGCCTGGCAAAAACTCTCTATAGGTGAAAAAGATTCTACTGCCAACTTCTCAAAAAATGTCACTGTCAAAGAGGAAAGATCGATTCTCCCCTCACTTTGGAAAATAACTATCCAAGGAGATATCCAAGAAAAAATCCCGACTTTTCTCCATTTTTCACAGGCCTACGACTCGCAATGGGTACTATATAAAACCAATAACCCTATCCTCGCATTGCTCGGGTTCGGCAAAGTCGCCGCGAGCCACGTCACCGTAAATGGGATTACCAATGGCTGGATTATCGACAATGAAGATGTAACAGGTGACTACTATGCTCTCTACACTCCCGAACGCTTGGCTATAGCAGGCTGGCTAGTAACCATTTTCACTCTATTATTTCTAACATTCCACAGCCGATTAAGACGCTCCCACCCTTCCCACAACACTTGACTGAGAATTCGATTACTCCACAATTTTCGAAAAGATCGGTAGACAAACCAGTTTAGTCTTGGGGGTAGTATTAAACCAGCCATCCTCTGCATCGACCAAAAAGCAAATTCACCAACTGATGGTTTACGTATGTTTTCAGCCGCCCACATATGCACTTCCCAGGTTTTCTGCATTTGTAGCTTATGTGACCTTATTGACCCTGCTCCAGCGTGCCATCTTACTCTCGTCAGGTACTCAGGGATATTCGCCAGTTTTCCTATTTTACCGAGCAGATACCACATATGCACGTCATCAGCTGGCCACATCTGCTGTGAGTATCCAGTCGTTTTTAGATATGTATCTTTACGATACATAACTGATGGGTCAGCAAATGGTGATAATGTCATCCAGTCTCTTTTGAGTTCACGATCACTAACTGGGAACTTGATTGTGTCAAAGTGTGACTCTGTTTCTGTAAATAGCTCCACGTAGCTTCCTACTGCCACATATTTAGGGTGGGACTGTAAGAAACTAACTTGTTTTTCGAGTCTCCCAACTACCATCAAATCGTCTTGATTAATACGGGCAATATACTCACCTCGGGCAGCACGAATTCCCTGATTAAGACACCGTGTCATTCCTTGGTTATTTTTAAAATCTATATACTTGAGATTCTTGTAAATATTGCTCAACTTACGACATTTTGCCTTACTGCCATCTGTGCTACCATCATCTACCAGGATTACTTCTATTGGCAAATTAGTTGATAAAAAGACGCTCTCTACCGTTTCCACAAGGTAAGGAGCCCCGTTATACACAGGGATTACTGCCGATACTAGTGGTTTACTTACTTTATTCATTAACTTCATATGTCTGTGTTTAAACCCACAAATAGTTATATTTATGAACTTAAAACAAACAGGCATACAAGTGAAAAATTCCAATATAATTGGAGATTTTTTCGCTTTGCCGCAAATGCTGTTTGTTCGACCTCGGGTCGAGTGGCTTTTAAAAAGCATTTTCCACTCGACCCTCAGCCGCGTTGATTATTTGCAAAGGCGCATAAAGCGACCTCCGCCGTTGTCCTCGGGGACAACATAATCAACGCTCGTCTTGTAGACGCCCCATCCGCCCTGAGTTCGGACTTTTTCAACTCCATCTGGCAGCGCTTTCGCGTTGTCAAATAAGTCAGTCCAGAACACTGAGCCCGCTGGCACCGTAAAGCCCGGTTGAGACCACTGTCCGCCTTCCTCAAGAACGAAATCCCGATCGAGCTGGGAAATCAAAGAGGGGACGTCATTTGTGGCATCAATTGCATTATCAAGCCAGGTCCGATTCCGGCATGACGGGGCGGGAGCGGGTGCTTCAGACGCATCGGCAGCGGCTGGGGACTCTGCGGTGGCAGGACTGCCAGCGCCGCAGGCGGCGATCGCCAAAGTCAGGGTGGCGATCAGGAAGAACTGGAAATACTTGTTGGTGAACATTGTTCACCTCCTTATTGGGATACGCCTCAGTCTAGGTGTGGTGTTGGGGGGAGGCTTTTGTTGGTGTTAACTAGACCACCTCAAGTACAAATTGTTATTTTTATACTCAAAATGGCCTAGTTAATAGCCAAATACCTACAAATATCGTGAACATAACACAATCATGTTTCCTTGTTCGTTATTTCCAAACACATTTTTGCGACAAAAACTCTGTCGACTTGTGTCTAAGAGTCTTGCATGCCTTGTTAAAGTACTGCTCTTAGTCCGGACTACAGCGGCAATCCGCCTCGCTCGAACCTTGAGCCTAGCCTGGATTTAACTCCAGGGTAGGAAGCTAGAACCTGCCCTTGTCTAGCCTCCTACTCTGAGGTTATTATCCTATAACTATTTACTTTTTAAGTACGACCACTTTCTTAGTGGTTTTGCCCTAAGTCTTTGAAAGTTTTTTGGCTCAGGGCAAAGCCGATAAGGAATGGGGAAAAGGTTTATCCGAGGAAGTAATTCTTGTAAGTCATTTTATAGAGTCCAGTAGCTACTAGGGCTGCTAGGGCAAAGCCGCCGAGTAGACTAAACATCTCATTTGAGCTAGCACTTGTCTCTACTACTTCGTGTTTTACTGTGGTTGTAGTGGTAGTTGTCTCACCACAGACTTCGCCGCCGCCGTAGACAGAGGAACAGGTGCGTACAGTCTCAGCTGATGCAGGAGTAACTGAAAGAAGAGTTAGTAATGTGGCGATCACGATTTGTTTTTTCATATGGGGCGGATCTTACCACCCTATAATCATTCTGTCAACCCTATATCTATATAAACAAGGACTACTCTACCAGATCTGCGTATACTATTACCCTAACTGGCGACACCAAAAACTTGCACGTATATAGTATGAGATCACTCGAGTAATCTGTAATCTCGCTCCCCTCCTCGATCTTTTTTACTTTGTAGGTATACCTATGCTGATTCCAGGTGAGGACTATGCTCTCCCCTACCTTTAAGTCTGGCAAGTTATAAAAAGAATTCTGCTCACGGTAGTTCTGTGTCCAGTCGACATACCCAAATCTGTGTGCAGCTAGGATAATCGGCCGACCTACTCCTGATTCCGGTGTCGAGAACTCTGGAACTCGCCACACTCCTTTGCGTAGCGCATCTTCATAGGCTGATGATGAAGCCTCCCAGACTGTAGTATCTATCCCGAGCGCTGGGATCGCTAGGTACTGACCCTCTGGTAGACTAGTGTCTTTGGTAATACTCGGTTTAGGTTCGTCAGGCATTGTCGTAGGAGTTTGCCTAATAAATACAGCCTCACTCTCCGTCCCAGTCTGTGCGATCGCTTTGGATAGTAGTTTGGTAGTGCTCGGCACGATAGTGTAGTAAAAATACAAAAAAACTGGATACGAAGAAAGGAGCGCAAATATCCCCCAGAGTGATAGAGCCATGCCTGCAAAAACCAGAGCTAGAGTAGATGGGCCACGCTTATATAGTATTTGATATTTTTTTTCCCGCCTCCGCTTCCACAACTCCCAGTAGTTCATATAACCTCTATTCTAGCCTGTTAATCTTAACTATGTTTGGGTGCGTGATGCAGTGCCTGGTAGTGCTCTGGGCAGGCTGCGCCATACTCCGCTGCCCCTGCTACCTGGACACGGTCCATCTCGGGCACTTTACGGTAGCTCCTAGTCGCGGGAGCACTACATCTACCCTGATCTCCATCACACCGAGCAGTTAACTCATGTTTCTCATCTGCATGGCTCATGAGCATATTCATCGGCCCCCAGGAGTCGCCATCAGCATACATATTTAGTCCAGCCACATATACATCTACCCCGTTCTTAACTAGTTTTTCAACTACTGAAACAACTGTTTCTGCAAAAAAATTGACTTCATCCACCAGGACGGTTCGAGAGTCCCCAACTAACTCTAACATCTCCTCAGGACGATCATTATTAACTAGTACAGAAGGTATCTCTGAACGGTTATGGGAAATTACCACTGGTCTCTTTGTGTATCTTTTGTCCAAATCAGGCTTAAAAACTACTATCCCGTCCCCATCCCCATACACTTTTATCAAATATGTCGTCTTACCAGCAAACATAGGTCCCGTAATGGCGACTAGTTTGCCTCTCTTCACAGGACCCCTCGCTCTTTTAATGTTGAGACAATCTTTTTGTGGATAGTCTCGACCGAATACAGTTTGCCACTCCCATCAACGCATGGGATTACCACCCAGTGCTTATAACGCTTTGCTAGTTCTAGGTAAAGTTTGAGTACACTCTGTTGATAAGCGACGTTTGCCTCGTTAATATCTTTTTTCTTGCCTTTAACATACTCACGCTTATCCTTTTTTTCGATCAGTTTTTGGCTAATCTCAACTGGCACATAAAGAAATAACACTATATCTTCTTTGGGTAGTTTGTGTTCTTTGTATTCCATCGCATATAGCCAACGCAAAAACTCCTCCTGCTTATCTGGTTCGATCCTGGCAGTCTGAAAAGCCATCGAACTCGTAGTGTAGCGATTTGCAACGATAGTATTTCCCTCCTCTAGCCAGTCCACGATCTCATCCCTGGCAGTCAGGCGGTCCATCGCATAAAAAAGCGAGGACAGGTACGGACTAGCCGACTCGAGAGTCCCAAACTCACCCGAGAGATACCTCCCCACCATCTTGCCATGAAAAGAGGTGTAATAACGGGGAAAATCGATAAATTTATTCGGTTTATTATTATCTTCGAGGTATTTGAGCAGAAGCTCAGTCTGTGTCCCTTTACCACTCCCGTCTGTCCCATCGATTACGATTAACTTGCCTTTGCGCTTGTGCATAACGACAAAATAATCTAAGTTCTTACGCAACACTGTTCTAATATTTCCCTTAGTGTAATGAGCTACATACACTTCAGGATGCCCCTCGATCATCATGGGTAGCGGACGATCTGCCTCTTTGTAATACAAAACCAGTACTGGCTTATCCTTAGATAATGCGTGCTCCATTAGGAATGCTGTCCCCCACGAAGGCTTGGTTACATCGGCAATTAGCGCGTCTGCTTGGTCTATTAGGATAGTCTCACGCTTATATAACGCAGCTGCAGACAGGTTGTCTCCTACCGGCATCTCCGGGTCTACTACATGACTGTTAATGACTGTGTGGCCTAGTTTTTTGACCTCGGCCACGATCTGTCGATAAACCGGGAGCATTGTGCGATCTAGTGATACGGCTGCGGCAAAATATACTTTCATGGCTCAACTAGTCTACACAATTCAGATATGCCCAACAAGTCGATCAAAGTAACACACTCTCACTAATTACCGCTAAATAAAGTAATAATCGCACCAGCGCCACCACATAATCCAGCTAAAACAGCAACTCCCATAGCTCCGTGTGTAAATACAATCTCCCTAGCAGTTTGGTACTCAAGCCATGCTTGACTACTTTTTTTTTCGGTTCTTCCGATGTCTCTAAAGAAAATATTTATTGCTTCAATAGGATTCATACACACTGATTATACATCAATGTGTCTTATAGTATCAACCACACACCGCAAACCCACAACCATAACACTTTTTACACCCCTCTTCTCTCACTAGCTTTCCCCCACAATTAGGGCACTCCATCCCTAACTCATTCTGTTTCTGACTTACAGGCTTACTGACCTGCTGAATCGCTGACTTACTGGTCATCTGGCTTTCACTCTTACCAACATTTAGCACCTGCACGTCCCGACTCCCATCCCTATACACAGTTATTCCTTTACAATTAAGCTCCGAGGCCTGGTAAAAGACATCGAGCACATCATCAACTGTGGCGCTATTGGGGAGGTTGATGGTCTTAGATACTGCATTGTCAGTGTATTTTTGAAAAGCCGCAAGCATGGCTACATGTTCGCTCGCAGTTAAATCCATCGCGGTAATAAAGACGTCTCTAATCTGTTTGGGTATCGCTTCGATGTGCTGGATACTCCCTAGTCGTGCGATCTCATCCATTAGCTCTGGTGAATATAATCCGTTAACATGTTTAATCGCTCTAACCAGATCAGCATTAACTTCGGGCAGCGTATACTGGCCCATACTCTTGCGGTAGTATGCTAGTGCAAAGTGAGGCTCAATCCCCCCTGATGCATTGGCCATCATGCTGATAGTGCCGGTCGGAGCGATGGTAGTAACTGTAGCGTTACGAAAATGTTTGTAGCCTCTCTTTTGCCAGAGTGAACCCTTAAAGTTAGGGAAGCTCCCTTTTTCACGACCCAGTTTGGCCGAGGTCTCCCAACCGATCTTCTGGACAAAGCTCATAACTTTCTCAGCGAGCTCAAGTGCTTCTTTTGAGTTATAAGGAATATGTAGCTTAACGAGCATATCTGCCCAGCCCATGACCCCGAGTCCGATCTTTCGATTTCCTCTTACTACTTCAGCCACCTTTTTGAGAGGATATTCACAAACTGACACAACATCGTCAAGCATTCGAACAGCAATCTCCACACTTTCTTTCAATCGGTCCCAATCGACTCGACTGTCACCGTTAGTACCACTCACGTGAACCGCAAGGTTGATACTCCCAAGGTTACACGCTTCGTAAGATAGTAGTGGCTGTTCTCCACACAGGTTTACTGTCTCAAGCACGCCTACGTGCGGAGTTGGGTTATATTTGTTGATCTCGTCTACAAATATTAGTCCTGGGTCACCATTCTTCCAGGCCATCCTGGCTGCCTCTTCGAGTATCCCTCTGGCTGATACTCTCGATGTTACTTGACCAGTCCTCGGGTTAATGAGTTCCCATTCTGCATTATTCTTGGCAGCCTCCATAAACTTGTGGGTAAGTGCTATCGAGTAGTTGATGTGTGGTAGGTTAAGTCCAGATTCTTTGCAGTGAATAAAGTCGATGATGTCGGGGTGCGAGACTGGGATACTCACCATATTACCACTCCGGCGTTTACCTGCTTGCAGATATATATCTGAGGCGTCGTTTATGAGCTGCATTAGAGAAACAGGTCCGCATGCCGCACCTGAGGTAGTGCTAACAGTATCATCTTTGGGTCTTATGTGCCCAAAGGTAAAGCCAACTCCCCCACCATATTTTTTGAGAATCGAAGATTCTTTTAGTGATTCAAAGATTCCCTCGATATCATCAGGCATTGGCATGACAAAACAGTTGGCTAGCTGATTGTTGGG
>DALYFH010000001.1:0-4178 GCA_031972135.1 Candidatus Woesebacteria bacterium | reverse complement strand
AAACCTAAGCTCTCTCATGACCATCTCAAACTTATCTTGCCAGACTTTTTTATCTTTCTTTTCACAACTGGCGAGGAATTTGGCTGTTCTAGCAAACATCTCTCCGACAGTCTCTGCCACTTCGCCACTCTCGTCTTTTAAAATATATTTTTCTTTGGCGACGGTCAGCGCATTGAGGGTCAGTCCTACTTCGTCGTGCACGCCGAGAGCGTGCTTGGCTGATTCTACCTGTCTCTTTTTTTCTCTGTTTAAAATATAAGCTTTGGCTGTTTTGTAGTGAGATTTTTCTAGTAGTACTCGCTCAACCATATCCCCGATCTCGGCACTAGTTACCTGGGTCAGTCTGCCGTACTGCTTCTTTAGGCGCTCGAGGACCTCTGTCCCTAGTTGATCTGCTAGACTTCGATCAGTACCACCTGCGTCTTGTGCTGCGAGGAATATAGAATCAGCGATCTTGGGTAGTTCTAGTGCCTGCTCTCGCTCATTGCGCTTCAAAACCAACAACTTACTACTAGGTGCTTTCAACTTTCGACTAATCATAGTCCATCCATCCTACCCGACAATCTCCATTCAGTGCAATAATACAAAGTAGAACAGTTAAGTCTCAGCGACCACTGGCTTTGTTGGCAGCTTCCAAGCCGCCCAGGTACAGGTCGGATATTTCTCACACCCATAAAACTTACCTTTTCTACTCTTCTTAATGACCACTCTCCCCCCACATGTCGGACAAAGGTTTGCTCCCGCGTACTCAACATACTGCGCCTTATAATCACACTCAGGGTACCTGTTGCATGATAAGAACTTGCCAAACTTACCCGTTCGGATAATCACCTCACCTTCCTTACACTTAGGACATTTCTCTCCGGTCGATTCGACTTGGACCTTTACCCTTTCACCTTTTTCTTCAACTAGCTTTACTGTCTCATTCATCGGCGTCCAGAACGACCTTACTACATCAACCCACTTCTTCTGCCCATCAGCAACAGCATCTAAATCTGACTCCATCCGGGCCGTAAACTCATAGGCCATTACGTTCTCAAAGTTGGCAGTCAAAAACTCAACAACCGCGATGCCGACAGCGGTAGGATGGAATCTCTTTTCTTCTTTCGTAACATAACCTCTATCCTGTATCGTACTGATAATCGCCGCGTAGGTACTAGGCCGGCCTATCCCCCTCTTCTCCAGTTCTTTGATGAGCCCTGCCTCGCTATAGCGAGCTGGTGGCTGGGTAAACTTTTGGGTTGATTCGACCTTGATTAGCGGTAGTACTTCGCCACTAGTGACTTGTGGCAAAAACACATCGTCTGCACTCTTACCTAATCGCATATATCCATCAAAGATCATTCGCTTACCATCGGCTTTAAGTTCGTATTTACCAGAACCAACTAGTATTGTCGTTTTATCAAATCTGGCGTCCTGCATTTGACACTGCAAAAATCTAGATCGGATCAGCTCGTACAGTTTTTTATCCCTACCCTCTAGCTCTACAACCACACTCACGTTTGTCGGTCTTATCGCTTCATGCGCTTCTTGGGCGCTCGCGGCCTTAGTTTTATATACTCTCGGTGCAGGTGGCAGATACTCAGCGCCATACGAACTTAATATATAGCTCCGAGCGGCCTCAACTGCTTCGGTAGCCAGGTTGTATGAGTCGGTACGATGATAAGTGATCAGACCTCGCTCATATAGGGACTGGGCGATCTGCATCGTCTGCTTGGCAGAGTATCCAAACATATTTGATCCTGCACGCTGCAGAAGCGATGTTGTAAATGGCGGTTGGGGGGAGCTTTTTTGCTCTTCATTACTCACCCCGAGTACTGTATATGTCCCCTCCTCCAGATCCTTTACTACTGCTCTCGCTAGGTCGCCATTATCAATTTTTGCTGTTTTACCTTCAATTTTTACCAACTCTACTTTTAAAGTCTCTTCTTGTACCGCCTTGAGATTTGCAAATATTTCCCAATACTCATCTGGCTTAAATGCTGTAATCTCTTTTTCTTTGTCTACGATTAGCCGGACAGAGACCGATTGTACACGCCCAGCCGATAATCCACGTCGCACCTTTTTCCACAGTACTGGCGAGAGTGTATAGCCGACTAACCGGTCCAATACTCTCCTAGCCTGCTGAGCATTAACTAGGTCCATATTAACCACACCAGGGTGGTTTAATGCCTCAAGTATTGCTGTCTTGGTGATTTCATGAAATGTTACTCGTTTAAACCTCGATTCTTCTCCTTTGACACTTTTTTCTCCTAGCAAAAACTGGACATGATAAGAGATGGCCTCTCCCTCACGGTCAGGGTCAGTCGCCAGATAGATAATGTTAGCTTTTTTGGCTAGTGCCTTAAGCTCAGCTACTCGTTTCTTTTTAGAAGATAGTACCTGGTAGTTAGGCTCAAAATCATGATCAACATCGATTGCTAGTCCACCACCTTTTTCTGGTAGATCTCGGATATGACCCATCGATGCTTCGATCGCATACTCACGCCCCAAGAAGCGGGATAATGTCTTTGCCTTGGTTGGTGACTCAACAATTACTAAATCCATATGTGATTAAAATACGCGCTTATGCCAGGCGTGTCAACAAATCTGCAACTACTTCCTCAACTACCTTGCCTACTATTCGCCTCTCTTCTCCCTCAAAATCCTGTAGACTATAAACCACTCCTGGTACTCCTTTATTTCCTCTTACTTCTCGATTCTCTACCCCTACGCGTACGTTCCAATACAGGTTAGTCCCTAGTGTTTGTTCAACAGATAGTAGTCCATTGTGAACTTTAGGCGCTTTACCATGCTGGATTTTGTAACTACCTAGTGGGATATCCAGATCATCATGAATAATATAGATATCTTCGTTCTTTATCTTGTAAAAGCGGGCAATGGCAGCTACTGCTTTGCCGCTGTCGTTCATAAAAGTGGTTGGCTTAACGTAAATATAATCTGCGCTGCGTGATGTCTCAGAAAAAAACTTACTTTCAACTTTAAACTTTTCATTTTTTACTTGCTCGACTATTTTGTCGATCACAACAAATCCAATATTGTGTCGATTATTCTTATACTTCTCGCCTGGATTACCTAGACCAACTATGAGTTTCATAAAAAGATCATAGCATGACTTAATTATTCTTAAACATGTTTTGCGCGATGATTTTCAGCCCGGAGCGTCTCCTCTGATACGTCAGATAGCTGTGAGGACTGCAAAATCGCGCGCGAGACATGTAAATAATTGAGTCATTCACCCAACTTACTTATTAACTCCTCTGGACTCCAAACAGCTATCCCCCCATTCTCTATTATCTCTACCGTCCCCGCATAACTAGGATCATCTGCTGGACCAGTAACCACATAGACATCCCGCCCTAAGTCGGCTGCGTGCTTAACGGTATTTTTGACCCCACTCTTATGTGGGCTGCACGTTACCAAGACCACATTCGACAGCTTAACTAGTAGCTCGTTACGCACAAAAAACTGCTCTCTAGTTGGCCTATTCCCCTCTGGGTATGCACTAGCTAGTAGTCCACCAGTATCTAGTATTTGCTGTTTTAACCCTCTATGCTCCGACGGATAACAATAATCTAGGCCATGAGCAAGGACTGCTATAGTTTTACCGCCCATTTTGATCGCTGTTCTATGCGCTATCGCATCTACTCCGATAGCTAGTCCTGACACTATGCAGTACCCTCTAGTCACCAGTTCAGTTACAAACTGCTCCGTCACCCTCTCGCCATATGGACTCACTGCCCGTGTCCCGACTACCGCGATCCGGGGCATCGACAAACAAGCCTGATCCCCCAACAAATATACGTCCGTATCCATAGCGTTATAATAGCAAAACACCCTCCTCTAGAGTGTCTTTCTCATTAGAGGAGGGTGTTCAAATCACTAACGTCTTACTGATCCTGTTTCTAATTCGACTTCTTCAGGACCATATACACCAGTGACTATAACTGTGTGCACCTGTGCTGCTGCGCTCTCAACAATTTCGACAGTTTCAACTTGCAACGGTGGCATGGTTATATCCAAAGGCATTAGTCTTGGATCATGATTCTCTCTACGATCTGCCATATATCCTCACCTCCTTTCACTTTTTACCCCACTTCACCTTACGGTTCCGCTAGGGGTTGTTAGGTCACTTAGACCTAACAAAAAACCCGCCTCTGTGTGCGGGTTTGTGTATT